>JANYIL010000064.1 GCA_025362075.1 Chloracidobacterium sp. | reverse complement strand
GCCTTACCGCCGAGCCAAAGCTCTTCGTAATGCTCATCCAGAATCGCAACGACACGGTGGTATCGGCGACCCGTATATTTAATATGAACGTGCCGGCTTATTTCCGCCGCGGCCCGTAAACTTGCATGAAAATCGCCGGCGAACAGTGCGTAAATACGCAAACGATCATCTTCGCCGCGAGAAACGACCGTCGTAAAACAGATCACATTTGCCGAGACGAATTCGGCGGCGGCCTCGATCAGTTTTCGTGTCGGCGTCTCGATCCGGCCGATGGTATTTTCAATACCGGCAAGCGCCCCGATCCAATGCGTCGCATGCGTCAATTCCGGTCCGGCAACGCCCGGGAAAAAATATTTCGCGCCGCCCGCAAATCCGGCCACCTCGTGCGGCACCGTTCCTCCGAAGATCAAAATATGATCGTACAGCCCGGGTGCCAGCAGGCGATTGATTTTTAACGGTATTGCCTTTGTATAAAGGCCGCCGGTTATTCCGATAACGCGCTCGGCTGATAATTCGCCGATCTGCACAAGCTCGTCCAGGTCGCTCCAATGATGGTCAAATACGTGCCCAAGCCCCGGAATCGTCTCGCCGTCGCCAACCCCGAGCTTGATGCGTTTCTCTTCCGCAGTCATCACCGCGTGAGTGCCCTGCGCCACTAATGCATCAAATTTCTCGACCTTTCGTTCAGCTAAAAATTTGGCGGCAAAGGAAAAGAGAATGTCGGTATTATCGTCACGCGTCTTATCCGGAACTATCGCAAGCACCTTGGCACCCGGGCCGATCTCGGACAGAGCTTCTTCTACTATCTTTCGTAGGTCATCTGGCGAAAGGTCGCTATCCGGCGAGCCTTGCCCGAACAATTCTTTTGTCTCTTTAACGGCGGTTTTCATTACCGGTATATGTCACCCGCCAAATGGTATTCGACCCGTCGTCGGTCACAAACAGCGATCCGTCCTTTGCAACCGTGACACCAACCGGGCGGCCCCACACGTCACCCTGTTCTGTCACAAATCCGGTCATAAAATCTTCGTATTCACCCGTCGGAACGCCATTTTTTTGCGGCACGCGAATGACCTTGTAACCGGTACGTTTTGCGCGATTCCAGGAACCGTGTTCGGCGGCAAAAGCGTCGTTTTTGTAATCCGTCGGAAACATTTTGCCTGTGTAGAAAGTAATTTCAAGCGATGCATAGTGCGATTGGAGAAGCACATCGGGCACGATTACCTTGTCCTTAAGCTCGGGATGCATTCCTATGTGTCGCGGGTCCTGATTTGGGCCGATATAGTACCACGGCCAGCCGTAAAATCCGCCTTCCTTGATCCGAGTGATGTAGTCTGGCACAAGGTCGTCACCGAGGCCGTCGCGCTCGTTGACCGAGCCCCAAAGCTCTCCGGTTTGCGGATGGACCGCAATTCCTACAGCATTGCGGATGCCCGACGCATAAACTCGTCGGCCCGTGCCATCCGGGTTGAATTCAAGAACATCAGCCCGATCCGTTTCGCTCAGCGCAGGATTTTCGTTGACGTTTGAACGGGATCCAACGGAAACCAGCATCTTCTTGCCGTCGCGTGTAAAGGCAATATCGCGTGTCCAATGCCCACCGCCGGTTAATCGGGCACCGCTTGGAATGTCGGACACCACAACCTCTGGTTTTCCGCTCGCTTTAATGTCGCCGTTCTTGTATGGAAAGCGGACAATGGATTCGGTGTTGCCCACATAAATATATTGAGGGTTTGGCCCCAGCGGATAGAAAGCGATCCCAAAAGGCTGTTTGAGATCGCTCGAATAGATCTCATTCACCTCGGGCTTACTTCCGTCCTTTCCCTGTCGGAAAACTCTTATAAGGTTTGACTGACTCTCCGCCACAAAAAGATCCCCGTTTGGAGCAGTGCGGATCAGCCGGGGGTTTTTCAGGCCTGAGGCAAATTCCTCGATCTTGAATCCTTTAGGTACCGCCGGCATCGCCCCTTCCGGCCGTTTGACCAATTTTGGTCCGTTGTTTACGGACGGCGATTCGAATGGTTTCGGCAGATCAGCGGTTGTAATATGCCGACGAACGCCGGGTGCGTCGGTGCTCCAGTCGCCCATCGCCCCCTGTCCGGTTAAAACTTTGCCCTTTGTTTGCGAGTCCACAAACGGCGTCGCCGTTACCATAAACACCGCTGCGATGACAAATGTTGTGACAGATCTGATAATTCTCGCGTCCATATATGTGGCCGATCAGTGCTTCGGCTTTTTCGGGATCGGCTTTTGACTAGTTAAATTGTGGCATTCGTCTTTGTCGAGTTTGGTTTCGTCGGCGTCGTCTTTGACGCACATCGCTCCCTTGCCATCCCAGGCCCCGAAATTTAGAACGTAGTTGTTGTCCTTACCGACATCCATATCCGACTCGTCAAATTCGTCCTTCTTGCCGTTCGGATTCATTCTCACGATCTTGACATCATATTTGTCCTGGTCGCCATCGTCGTCTTTAAAGTACAAGAAGCCTTTTTCGAGGTCGAGTTTTATCGTGACGGTCTTGCCGGGCGCAAGGGTGATACCGCCGATCTCAAAATCGTAGCTTGGCTTGGTTTTACCGCTGTCTGTGGAGATATACAAAGACGGGGTTTCGCCATCGGCGCTGGCCGTAAACGTCAGCTCGCGTCCATCCTGGGTGAAAGTCATGTTGAGGCTCTCGCCCTTATCGACGGAAATATCTTCAAATCCAACCACAAAACCAGCACCCGCGATCTGCAGATCGGACATGTATTTCGAGTTCGTGCCATGGACATTGATCTTGTAGGGCTTTTTGTTCGCCGCGTTTACGGGTAGAGTGAATGCAGGCGGCACATCGCCATCGGTATCGCTGTCGCTGTCCTGCACCGCCATGACTGCTCCCGGAATCTCATTCACCGTTAACTTTTTGGCTACATCGTAACCGATCCGTTTGCCGTTTGGATCGGTAATAAGCAGATCGACGTCACCTGACGACAGAACGGTCAGGGCCTCGGCTTTCGGGGCCGCTGGCGTGTGTGCCACCACCGGATTCAAAGTGTATGAAGCATTCATGAACGGCGACGAGCTTCGAGGCTCGATCATCGCGTCATCACCACCTTCATCTTCGTCGCAAAATGAGCACCCGAATCGATTGCGGAGCCGATCGGACATTCGTTTGAGCGACATGGTGTGGGTATTAGCGTTGCCGATATAGTCGTTTGCAGTCTTGGACGGATCACTCGCCGTATGATATCTCCAGGTTTCGGCTTTAGTGTTCATGTACACATATTTGGTTTCGCCCGGATAATTATTGTCATATACGTGAATCCGAAAATTGTCTTCCCCCATGTCCTCGACGGCGAACGGCACGATCGAATGGCCACGGGCATATTTGCCGTCTATCAGCACGCCGATACCGAGCGTATATAGATCTTTTTTTGTTTCCATCGACTCGATGAGCATCTGTAGGATGTCAGATGGCTTTTTCTTAAACGTCTCCATCCGGAATTCCGAGACTTCTTTCAACGACTGGAGCGAGTGGTGAAACGTAATAAAGTTGCTTGTGACCTGGTCTTTCTTCAGGTCAAACAGATGTTCCGCACCGCTCTGAAATGCCGCCGGATCCTTGCGTCCCTTGAACGGCCGGCCCATGAACATTCGCAGGCTGGCGGCCGAAAATCCGTCGCAATGCCCCCCTTCCGCCATCTTTATCATCTGCTCGATCCAGCGGTCGGCGGTTTCATACAACTCACAGTCCTTCGCCGTCGTGCCTTCGATACAGACGTTTGCGGCGCCGAATATCCGAATCAGGTCGTCAGCCGTCAGGTCTTCTTCCTCGAAATCCGGATTTTTACCAAAATTGCGAAAGCCAAAACCATTAACCGCCGGATCAAACGGGATCGAGGCTATGATCTCGCCCTCTGGTTTCGGCCCTTGATAAGCGGCGCAAACAAAAGGTAAAGCGATCAAAATCGTGAGAAAGGCGACAGCAGCGGATTTATAATATTTCATATATTTTCAAAATGTTGATGCTAAATTTTCGAAGGGAAATTTTATAGAGTATAACCAACTTTTGCCGGATTGTGAAGAGATTTCATCAAATATTCCCGCCGGAAAATTCTTCGAGGCGTTCGGCGAGTTCGGTCCAGCGGGAAAGGTCGATTTCGAGTCTAGTATTGAGCTCCTGCTGCTCGATAAATAGCTCGTGAACGCGGCCCGCATCGCTGGCTGCGGCGGTGAGTTCTTTTTCGATCTCGGGAAGACGTTTTTCCGTTTCGGCTATGCGCAGTTCGACGGTTTCGAACTCGCGTTGTTCTTTGAAACTTAGCTTTTTAGGCTTAGGCTTTTCGGCAGGTTGAGGATCCCAGTCGCTATCGCTCCCGGTTCTGACATGTCTCCCGTTGCTACCGCTCCCGGCTCTGACGGGAGCGGACGGTTCGGCTTTCCCCGCGGCCTGCTCAGGTTCGTGGGCGGCTAGGTAGGCGGAGTAATCGCCGGGGTATTCGCGGACCCGGCCTCCGGCGGTAAAGCGAAAAACATTGTCGATCGTGCGGTCGAGGAAATACCGGTCGTGGCTGACCACGATGAGAGCACCGGCGAAATCGTCTAGATATTCTTCGAGCGCGATGAGCGTCGGGATGTCGAGGTCATTGGTCGGTTCGTCGAGCAGTAGGACGTTTGGGCTACCCATCAGGATCCGCAGCAAGTAAAGGCGACGGCGTTCTCCGCCGGAGAGATTGCCGATGACCGCGTATTGTGCCGCCGGTTCGAAGAGAAATCGCTCAAGCATTTTGCCCGCCGTTATCTGCAAGCCTTCGTTTGTGGTGACGTATTCGGCGACGTTTCGGATGTAATCGATCACGCGTTCGTCATCGTTCAGCGCCCGGCTTTCCTGATCGTAGTAGCCGATGTGGACAGTCGTGCCGATGTCGATCTCGCCGACGTCCGGAGCGACGCGGCCGGTGATCATATCGAGCAGCGTCGTTTTGCCGCTGCCGTTGGCACCGATGATGCCAATGCGGTCGTCGCGTTTTAGCAGATACGTAAAATCGCGGATGAGCGTATTTTCGCCATACGATTTTGCGACATTGTTGATCTCTATGACCTTTGAACCGAGCCGCTTTGAACCGATCGCGATATCGACCTCGCCTTTTGCCTGCTCTTTGGGGGTATCCATGAGCGTGTAGGCGGCTGCGATTCGGTGTTTGGATTTGCGGGTTCGAGCTTTAGCACCGCGGCGGAGCCAGGCGAGTTCCTTCTTAATTAGCTGCTCACGTTTGTGTCCCTCGGTGGCACGTAGCTCTTCTTGCTCGGCTTTTTTTTCAAGGTAATAGGCGTAATTTCCATTAAAATTCTGCACCGTCCCGCGATCTACCTCAAAGATGCGACTCGTCACGCGGTCGAGAAAATAGCGGTCGTGCGTGACCAGCAGCAGCACGCCGGTGTAGCGTGCGAGATAAGATTCGAGCCACTCGATGGTGTCGGCGTCGAGGTGGTTGGTCGGCTCGTCGAGGATCAGGATGTCGGGTTTGAAGATGAGTTCGTGGGCGAGAGCGACACGCTTTCGCTGGCCGCCGGAGAGAGCGCCCATCAAGGCGGACGTGTCGGTGACGTCGAGACGCGTCAATACGGCCCGGGCATTCGCCTCGATGTCCCAACCGCCGTTCATCTCGAGTTCGTGCTGGAGATCGGACATTCGTGAGAGCGTCGCATCGTCGTCTTTGCCGTCCGCCACGTCATGACAAACTGCCTCGTAATCGCGGATCGTTTGCATCACCCCGCTGCTCGACGCAAAGATCGTTTCGAGAACGGTGAGGTTTTCGTCGTACGGCGGATTTTGGGAAAGATAGGCGAGAGTTTGGCCTTTTGCGCGAACGACGCGGCCCGTATCGGGCACCTCGACACCGGCAATTATCCGCAAAAGCGTCGTTTTGCCGGAGCCGTTGGCACCGATCATTCCGATCTTATCACGGTCCTCGATGCCGAGCGTGACGTTCTCAAAAAGGGGCCGAAAGCCGTAGTTTTTCGAGATATTTTCGAGCGAGACGATATTCATAGCGTTGATTTAACGTTAGCAGAATGCCGTCGGCGCTGCCAGTTTGTTGGATTTGAACCTCCGTCAACTCTGCGTCCGCCTCAGGGATCTCAGCGTTAAGATCATATCGAACCCTATTCAAGATCGGTTCCACGCAGAGGCCGCTGAGCGAGACGCAGAGATCGCTGAGTATTTCGAGATTTAGAAAGAATCGATATCAAGGAGATCGCCGATACGTTCAATGGTGATGTCCGCAGCGGGGTATTTTGCGACGGCCTCTGCATCGAGAGCGTAGTGTCCCTGGCGCGGAAAGACGGTAGTTACGCGGTCCTGCCAAATCTCTTTGATTGCGGACAAAATTCGGATCTTGTCGTCAACGAGCACATATCTTTCGGCGGGATAACGACGTTCGACATCGTGGAGTTCAAACTCTTTATGAACGTAGATCAAAATGTTGCCGCTGACAGCCTCAAACAGCCCCGATCGTTCGATCTTTCGCGGTTGAAACACTACGTCGCCGTCCGTGAGAATTACTACAGTTCCCATCTGACTACATTTTTCGATAACATCCAGCGAATTCGGAAACAGCCTATTGGCAAACGGATAGTTAACGAGATAGGTCGAAACCGTTAGCAGATGCGATTCATACGGGTGGGCCATCCTATAACGCTGCAAAGCCCCTAGATAATCGGCGTAACCGAGTTCATTTCGCAAGCTTTCAAATATTTTCCAATACGTCGCGCTGCGCTCTGCGCCAACCTCTTTATCCAAAAAACCGCGAAGGTCCTTGGTAACACGGTCGTTATCGAGCAGCGTGTTGTCGACGTCGAAGAGGAATACTGTATTTGAATTAGCCATATATCAACTCGTCAATCTCCGATAAATATTCGGCATCCGCTCCGGCAGCGAGAGTACGTCGTCGATGATAGTGTAGCCTACATCACCGTAAAGATCTTTTAATTCAGCCTCGGATTCGCGGTCGACCGTTATGCAGAACGGCGTAACGCCGGACATTTTGGTTTCGGTCAGGGCTTCGCGAACGTCCTCGCGGGCGTAACGGGCGTCGCCGTAATCGTGATCGTAGGGACGGCCGTCGGTCAGGATTATGAGCAGCTTTGTGCGGGCCTCTTGCTTTAGCAATTTAGCGGAGGCGTGGCGGATCGCGGCGCCGAGACGCGTGTTATTTTGAAACGTGATGCCGCCGATGCGCCGCTCGATATCGGCGGAGTATTTCTCGGCAAAATCCTTGACGACGTAGAATTTCACATTTCGCCGGCCCTCGCTTGTAAAGCCGTAGATCGAATAGACATCGCCGACGGCCTCGAGGGCTTCGCTCATCAGCACGAGACCTTCTTTTTCGATCTCGATAATGCGTCGGCCGGGGTGCGTATACGGCTGGAGCGGGTTTCGCGTGATCGTTCGAGCTGTCGACGACGATTGGTCGAGCAGGATCGAGACGGCTACGTCACGCTGTTTGCGCAGGCGTTTAGTGTAGATGTTTTCCGACTGCTGGCCGTCGGCTTTGCGGTCAACGACGAAATCTACCAGCGCGTTCAAATCGTAGTCCTCACCGTCGATCTCGCGATTGATGCGGGTCAGGTTTTCGGGCTTCATCAACTGGAATTGATGCCGGATGGACGATATCACGCCTCGATAACGGGAACGGGTCAATTCGACAAAGTTTCGGTCGCCCTGCTTAACCTTTTTCTCGATCACGCGGCTCCAGCCGACACGGTAATCGTTCAGCTCGCGGTCCCACTCGTCATAGGCAAACGCAATATCGTCCGCTTCGAGTGCCTGCTCCGGAACCTCGCTCTGTGACCAGGCCTCGGCCCCCTGAAGGTCGTCGGGCTCGCCTTCGTCGTCGAGGCTGTTCCAGGCGTTGAAGAGGTCGCGGATGCCCTGGGCGTTCTTTTCCCGTTCGCTCT
>JANYIL010000007.1 GCA_025362075.1 Chloracidobacterium sp. | reverse complement strand
GATAAGCCTAAGCTAGCAGGGAATAGAGTAGGCTACCTCTTTTTTCAGCTTCCTTTGGAATCCTTCCGAACCACCTGACCAGTACAGCCAATAATTTCGAGGAGTATAGAGATGAAACGATCGAGTTGTTTAATGTTCGGTGTGTTTGCGATAGTTCTGGTGTTCGCGACAGGTAAGTCCTTTGCACAATCTACAGACCGTGATCATCCAACGCCCATGAGCTCATCCGAAGTGTCGGGAACTTTTGGCGATCACCAAAAAGACGGTAATAAGGAGGTCTTTTATTCCTTTACGGCGGGCCCGGGAGAGCTAACGATCACTTTTGACGTGAACAGGCGGAGCCGCGATGATATGGCGGGATTCTCTTTTGAATTGCTTCCCGCGAATGGTTCCTCAACCGCCCTCCTCTGCTGCGAAGGCGCCCAGAGCGGAGACGGCGGAACAGGCCGCGAAGTCGCCCATGTCAAACTCACGAGACGGCAATCGGTAATTCTGCATATCACCAATGCATCGGACGGCGGCGGCACCTTCAATGCCCGTTTTAGTGGCCAGGCAGTATCGTCGTTTGGCGGCGGAACGGGCGGAGGCCCGGGAAAGATAGTCGATTCGGGTAGCGATGGCCGCAATAGAGAGATGGTCACTGTTCCGAGCAGTGGAACACTTCATATCCGAATGAAGGACGGCTCGACCAAAGATATTGATCTGAGTCTGATCCGCGATATTTCAGTTCGGCAGCAATAAATACCTCATTAGTCGGCCCGATAGATTTCGTTTCCGGCGACGATAGTCATGACGACATCGCGGGCGTTCGAGGCGAAAACAAGGGCGGTGTGAATGTCGTTGACCGGTTGTTGGGCGATATTTTCAAGTGAAATGACGGCGAGGTCGGCTTGTTTACCCGGTTCGAGCGAACCGATCTCAGGATCGAGACCGAGCGCCATGGCACCGCCAAGCGTAGCGGTTTTGAGCATCTCTTTGGCGGTGATAAAACGCTTGCTGCCTTCCCGGTTGCGCGTGATGAGGGCGGCGAAACGCGATTCTTCGAGCATATCGCAGACGTTGTTGCTGGCTACGGAATCACTGCCGAGGCCGACGACGATGTCGGCGTCGAGCATCGCTTCGAATGGAGCGTAACCGTGGCCAAATTTGGTGTTCGATTTTGGACAGTGGGCGATTTTGGCACAGTTTGCCTTGATCCTCGACAGATCGCGGGGTGAGATCTTTACGCAGTGCGCCAGCAGCGGCTGGGTGGACAAAACGCCGAGACGTTCGAGGTATTCGATGGGCGTGCAATGGGGGCTGTGCCATTCGACGCCGTATTTTTTGTAAATTTCCGTGAAAAAACCTGTACCCTCAGTCAGCAGTTCGTGTTCGTCGGCAGACTCGGCGGCGTGGATCGACAGCGGGACGCGGTTAATGATGGCGTACTGAGCGATCAGCTCAAACAGCCGCGAGCCAACTGTGTATGGCGAATGGGGCGAAAGACCGACGCGGACGAGAGCAGTTTCCTCTTTGCGAAGAGTTTCATATTTAGCCGTCAAACTTAGAAAATCATCATCAGCCGTCCGGTTGTCGGGCGAGAATTCGGTCTCCTGAAAAACTATGCCGCGCAGGCCAACCTGCTTCATAGCAGCCACTCCGGCGTGGCCCATCCGGCCGATGTCGCCAAAACACGTGACTCCGGCCCTCACCCCCTCGACCGCTCCGGCGACGGCGGCGTCACGAATGTCCTGATCCGAAAGATCGGAGCGGAGGCTGTTCAATTTAAGCAGCCACGCCGAAAAATCATCCTCAACGTCATCGAGAGCACCGCGCATCGACGTTATCTCGAGGTGTGAATGGCAATTGACGAAGCCCGGAAGTATCGCAGCCTTACCGTGATCTATAAGACAGGAGTCGGGAAATTGCTGTTGCAGTTCGGCGAGCGTGCCAACCGCCGCGATCTTGTCGCCGTCGATCGCTACGGCGCCATGATCGATCGGGTCCGAAGTTATCGGCAGAACGTATTCGGCGGAATGGATCTGCATACTATTTCGGGCCTGCCGCGGTGCGGTATCTTTCGAGGATCATTGCGACATAGCTCCGAGTCGATGGGATATTTATGCGAGCCACAAAATCTGGTTCGGCCATAGTCGCCCCATCTGCGTCCTTTGTCCATTCCTCAACGCGGCTTGGGCCGGCGTTATAGGCGGCGAGGGTCATAGCGGTCTCGGCGGGGCGGCCGCGATACGGTTCGCGCAGTTTTTCCAAATACCAGCAGCCAACCTGAATATTGCGTTCCGGGTCGGCCATAAATTCGTTAATGTTTTCCGAGGCCTGTTTTTCGTATTCCTTGAGACCTGTCTGCTTTGCCCACTCGCGGGCGACGGGCGGCGTTACCTGCATCAGACCGACCTCTTCGGCGTTGCCGATCTTCCACGCGCGAAAATAGGTTTCCTCGTAGATGAGGCTCCACACGAGCTTTTCGTCGAGACGGTAAACGGGGGCCTGGCGGGCGATCAGCTCGTCATACCGGTGGATCCAGTAACCCGGAAAAAAAAGCCCCGCCGCAGCGACTAATGACAGCACAACGATCGTGATTGAAATAAAATACCGAAACATCTTGGTTAGATCTCAAGGCCCTATTCTCTCGCCGCTTTTTTCACCGGTTTGCCAAAGGGGCCATCCTTACCCCCAGGGGTGGGCGCGGGCTCGTCGGGGCCGTACGGGCGCGGTTTGACGTTTGGCGGACGGGTACCCGATCTCGCAATCTCAGCGAAAAGGTCTACGTCATAATCCGCCTCGTGAGCCATATCGCGGCGTATCTCGAGCAGGATCTCTAAAAATTTAGGTCTCCGATACATAAGCGTGGCCACTGAGACAATTGTTCACTGTCACCCTGGCGTTCGTCAACCTAGCAATAATTATGTTGAAAACCTTGGAGAGTCCGTTTACTGGACGAGCGGGGAGATCGGCACATCGCCAAACTGCTCCGGTGCGGTTGCAAGTCCGACGTCGTTTAAAATAAAGTCGCGGAGCTCGTCAAAACGCATTGGCGAGGCGAAGAGAAATCCCTGGACGCTCTCGCATTCGAGGCTTTTCAGCACGGCCAGCTGGGCGTCGGTCTCGACGCCCTCGGCAACGACGGTAAGGCCGAGATTGCGTGCAAGCGTAATGATGGCCCGGACGATCTCGTCGTTGTTACCATCCTCGTCGATCATCGAGACAAACGAGCGGTCGATCTTTAGCGCGGAAACCGGCAATTTCTTAAGGTAACCTAGGTTTGAGTAACCGGTGCCAAAATCGTCAATGTTGATCTCGATCCCGCTGTCGCGCAATTGATTTAGCATCTGCACGGCCCGGTCCTGATGTTCGAAAAATACCGACTCGGTGATCTCAAGTTTCAGATTGTTCGGCGAAAAACCGGTCTCGAGCAATATGTCGTGAATATTTTGCACCAACGAGCCCTGGCTAAACTGCCGGCAAGACAAATTAATACTTACGGGAATCTCAACGTCAATGGACCGAGACAACGAGCCGATCTCACGAGTAGAGCGCCGCAGCACCTGTTCGCAAAGCTTGTCGATCAGCCCGATCTCTTCGGCCAGTGGTATGAATTTCGAAGGCGAGACCGGCCCGAGTTCCGGGTGGTTCCAGCGGGCCAGCGATTCGAGGCTTTCGATGCGGCCCGTTTTTAGCGAATAGATCGGCTGATAATAAACCTGGATCTCTTGGCGTTCGACGGCGCGGCGGAGGTCGGTTTCGAGCCTGAGTGTCTCTTTGGCGATGCTGTGCATCTCGTCGTCAAAGACCTCATGCCTCGCCTTTCCGGCCCGCTTTGCCTGATACATCGCCGTGTCGGCGTCGCGCATCATGTCTTCGGATGACGCGTGTTTGTCCGAAGCGTGCAAAATGCCGATACTGGCCGAGCTATAAACCTCGTGGCCCCGAAGGTCGAACGGTATGCTGAATTTGTGCTGAATGCGCTCGGCGATCCTAATGACCTCTTTTATGTCGTACTTACCTTCGACGAGGATAGTAAATTCGTCACCGCCGAGCCTCGCCACGATGTCCGACGGACGCATGCATTCGCCCAGGCGCACAGCAATGTCTTTAAGAAGTTGGTCGCCGATCAGATGGCCGAGACTGTCGTTAACGTACTTGAATCGGTCGAGGTCGATAAAAAGAATGCTGGCCTTATAACCATTGATCTCATGGACCTTAGCGAGGGCGGCGTTGAGCCGTTCGAGAAACAGCGCCCGGTTTGGCAAACCGGTCAGGACATCGTGGGTCGCATCCCGCTGGAGCTTTTCCTCGGCCAGCTTTTTGCCCGTTATGTCCTGGATTTGAAATATTAGATTTGGTTTGCCCGATCTTGTATCACTCGCGGTCGAGACGCTCCATGACGCCCAGACCGTTCGCCCAGTTTTGTGAATGTACCGCTGCTCCATCTGACAGTTGGCGATCTTGCCGGAGAGCAACTCGTGTACCTTGACCAGAGTCAATCCGAGGTCGTCGGGCAGCGTTATCGCCTGAAAGTCCATCGCCAGAAAATCCTGTTCGGTGTATCCCAGAATATCCGTCAAGGCCTGATTGACCTTGAGCCAACGGCCGGCGGACGACAACAGGCCGATACCGATCGGAGCATAGTCGAACGCGCTGCGAAAACGTTCCTCCGATTCCTTTAGAGCTTCGGCCTGCTGCTCAAGTATCTTTGCGTATTCCTCGGCCTGCTCGGCTTGCCGGATCGATATTTCGACATTCTTCATGTACATCCGGTAGGTCAGGTAGACAAAGAAAATGACCGGGAATGCCGCAAATATAACTCCCGTACCGATCGTCGCGGTCAACTCGACGATGATTCCCGCTCCGCCGATACCGACGAAATAGGAAAAGAACGTCCAGATATATTTTGATTTCCACGTTTCCCAAAGCGGCAATGAGTTTTTCAGTGAGCTGTGGATCGCCGCAAGCGATGTGTTGACGGCGAACTGCGTTAACGCTATTACCGACAGGGCGATTATGAAATTAGCCCGATTGTCACCTTTGTCCTGAAGCTGGCCCTGCGTGTAAAGGCCGCAAAGATTCAGCACGACGGCTACCGCAGCGGTCGATATCGCCATCGTTGCCGCATTGAAAACAACGGTCGTTTTCTTGCTGCAAAATCGCCAGGAAGAGCAAAACGCTTCCGCAGCGGCCAGGATCACGGCTACCTCGGCACCGTATAACAGCAACGCGAGGAAAACAAAGGTGTCGGAAACCGCAACGTGTACCTTTGAGCGGGGGATCTGGATCGTTATCCGCGAACCAAGACCGATCGTAAATGCCGCCAGAAATAATAGATAAATATCTAAGCGCTCCGT
>JANYIL010000004.1 GCA_025362075.1 Chloracidobacterium sp. | reverse complement strand
GCCAAACTGGGTCATCGCCTCACCTCCAGAGAGCCGGGCGTTTTCCTGGTCTTTCTCACATGCGACATACACGTTCTTTTTGTCCGTATACAGCGATCTGGGTACGCCGTATCGCTCGATCCACATCCACAGCAGCCGCATCGCCGCCTCGGTCGTCTCCTCACTCTGATAATAGCGACATCCTGATGCCCGTCGCGTCGTCGATCATCACCATCAGACAGTACATCTTGCCCCGTATCTCAAACCACAGATGATGCGACCCGTCCATCTGCACCAACTCGCCAAAGTGGCCTCGCCTCGCTCTCCACGCCTTGTGCCGCTTTTTCCGCTTCCTCGTCACCCTCCACAGCCCTTCTTTTATCAACAATCTCCGCACCGTCTCGTGATCGACACTGATCTCATGCGTCGCCTCCAGCTTCTCCCCAAACAGTACCGGCCCAAATCCCTCGTACCGCCCTCGATACAGCTCCGCTATCCGCTCTCTCACCTCCGCTGCCATGAGGCGGTTTCCCCCGCCCCCACGCAATCCATGAGTGAGCCCCTGTGCCCCTCTCTCCTCATATCGCCGATACCGCCCCGCCAGCATTGCCGGTAACTTATACCCAACAGCCGTGTCGCCTCCGCCATCGTTATCTCCCTTCGCTTCACCCGCTCCAAAACTACCAGCGCCCTCCCGCTCCTTCTCGCTCATCAATATTGCCCCTCTTTTGTCCATCCATCACCCCCTTGTTCGGATGATCATATGCTCTCCTCGACTGGGACATTTCTATTGAGTCCATACTAGGACATTCTCATAGAGTTCTAACATTACCTTTCGGACGGCTTGAAAATTTAACGCAAACAGACGACAATCTCGCAAACATGTCCGACACGAGCAGCACTAACGAGCATTTGTTTCGTGAGCTTAAGGCAAACCCGCGAGCGTTTTTGGCAATGGCGTTGGTCGTTGTGGCGGCGGTGCTCGCCTTGAATGTCGAAGGCCGCGTGTGGTGGTGTCCGGCCGGTGACCTCGCCCCATGGGCTTGGAATATATGGTCGCAGCACAATTCGCAGCACATCGTCGACCCGTATTCATTCACCCATATTTTGCATGGTGTTGGCGAATTTTGGCTGATCTATCTTGTACTTCGCCGCTGGCCGCTCGCCTGGAGACTGCTCGTCTCCGTAATGATCGCGAGCACGTGGGAAGTGGCGGAAAATGCGTCGTTCATGATCGAGCGCTATCGGACGGAGACCATTTCGTTCGATTATTTCGGAGATTCGATCATCAACTCGATATCAGACATCTTGTGCTGTGCGGGGGGCTTTTTGATCGCTTACAAACTGGGATTTTGGAAATCGGTCGCCTTTTTCCTTGCAACCGAGGCCATCCTGATCGTATGGATCCGCGACAGCCTGCTGATAAACATCCTGATGCTCATCTACCCAATCGAGGCGATAAAACATTGGCAGACGGGCGGCTAAGAATGATTGGCCACAAAAGGCACAAAACACACAAAGTTAAAATTCTTATTTTTGGGTATTTTGTGCTTTTTGTGGCAATGTTTCCTATCGTTCGCCGCGGGCGGCTTCGACGGCAGATTCCATGTCGACCCCGAGTTTGCGCGAGCCGGGCTGATCAAACGTCTCCATTAACCTGAGGGTCTCATCGATGATCCGTAATTGATACTCACGCCAGTTAGGCTTGCCCGCCACCGAGCCAAAATCGCCGTTGTAATATGCGGTTCGTGGCGGGCGTACCGCGTCGGTGATCTTTGGATCGACCGAGACCGTGATGGTCGGGATCCCCGCCGATTCGACCGCGCGGGCGACGATTCCGAGTGTCTGGTGGCAAAGCCGTGAGGCCGGAATAAATAGCGCCGCGTGGATCTCGTACCGTGCCAGCCGGTCGGCAATCGCGGGTGCGAGTTCGTCGGCAACGCGGGCCGCATTCGGAATGTGGCTACTGATACTCCACCAGACGTTGTTCAGGCCCCCGATGACGCCGTTTTCGGCGTATTCGAGCAGCCGGTCGACCGGGATCTGGGCGTTGCGGTCTTCATTCACACCCTTGGGGTCGTAGCCCTTGGCGGCGTACCGCAGATCGACGGCCTCGACCTCGACCGGTATCTCGCGATAACTCAGATCACCGTCCTTCGACGCGGTATCAAACGGTTCAGTGCCATCTATATAGGCCCCGGCCGACGTAATCAACGCCAGGTTCAGCATCGGCAAAGCTCGACGCAGGGGCGTAAATGGCGAGTGGATATTCTCGACGAACGGATAGCCGTTGAGATTTTCATTTGCATTCCAGCGGCCAAATCGAGAGTTAAACGTGTCAAGATGTTCGATCAGTTCCATACGAGCCTAAGTTTTGAATTCCTTTGAAAAATCGTACAAGTCCTGCTTAGAGACCTCAGCGACCTGAAATTTACGGTTCGAGATAATAAAAAATGAGATCAGCGCTGCGGCCATCGCAGCAAACAGCACCCAAACCGAATATTCGTGCAGCATGTTAAATTGTATTCGCAGCGGATCGTCGGCCGCGACCTCGTCTATCGGTCGTCCCATCTGAGCCCGGACCGACGCGAGCCAAAACCCGATCACAAATTGCCCAACGGCACACGCGGCAGCCAGCAGCAGCAGCAAAAACCGCTCGACCCACAACCAAAATTTGCTGATCCTTGACGTTGCCAGCAGCGACGTCAAAAGCAGGATAACCGCAATCCCGATACCGGCAAAATTAAGGATCGTAAGATTTCGGTTGACGACGGCCCCCGCCAGTTCATGCTGCGGTAAGACCGCAAACGCGCTCTGGGCGACGCCGATGAAAAACACGGCCGCTCCGAGCCAGATGGCCAGTAACAAAAGCCGGATATCGGAAAAAAACTTCATACCGTTATTAGTATTATCAGATTTTTGCCTCCAAAGGGCAAAGATTCCCCGACATGACCTATTTACGCCGCGGTGTACCGGCGGTTTATGCTACGCTTTCTGTCGGCAAATACATGTCGCACGATCTCGAAAAGATATATGAACGGCTCTACGACTACAGCGAGGCACGTGATTTCGCCGGTGCCGATCCGTTCAACGGGTTGAATAGCCGCATATTTCAGCTCACGCCGCTGAAGTATTTTCGATCGGCCAGACTGGCATGGCTGCAAATTATCAAACGTTCGCCGGTCGATCTTCGTGGGCTGCTGTTGGTCGAGCCGGGTGTCAACCCAAAGGGCCTCGCACTTTTTGCGTTGGCCGAGATGTCGCGGTATCGCGCCACCGGGTTCGCAGACAACGCCGAAAATGCCGCAAAGTTGATCGACCGGCTGATGGAGCTTGCAATCACTGACAGCGGCGACGGTGGCCAGACGCTCGCCTTCGGCTACAACTTTGACTGGCAATCCCGCGTATTTTACGCTCCCCGAGGGACACCGGCTGTCGTCCCGACGGCGTTTGCGTTTAGGGCGTTGATCGAGAGTTTTGAGGCGAACGGCAATGAAAATCACCTGACGGCGGCGGCGGGGATCTGCCGTTTTATTACCGGGCGTCTAAACCGGCCGGTCGACACCGCGGATGAGGTTTGCTTTAGCTATACGCCGGTCGACAAGACAGCGGTTTATAATGCTAGTTTGCTCGCGGCTGAGTGTCTGGCAAAATATGGAAAGATCTCCGGCAACGCCGACTATATGTCTTTGTCGGCAAAAGCAGCGAGATTTGTCATCAACCGGCAACGAGGCGACGGCGCCTGGGTTTACGGCGAAGACGAGAGTCACGCGTGGGCTGATAATTTTCACACGGCGTTTATCTTGATCTCGCTTTCGCGCATCTCGGATGATATCCCTCACGTTAAATCAGAGGTTGGCGCAGCGGTCGAAAAGGGAAGCGGCTATTGGCTCGAAAACTTTTTTCTCGACGACGGAACGCCTAAATATTACGACCGTGCGATTTACCCGGTCGATATCCACTCAGCCGCCGCCGCAATTGTTGGCCTGACCGAGCTAAAAGATCGCGACGCTCGAATGTTCCCGATGGCGGAAAAGATAGCCGATTGGACGGCAAGGAATATGCTCGATGCGGACGGCTTCTTTTACTATCAGATACGAAAACACGGTTCCATCGAAACGCAATTCATGCGGTGGGGACAGGCGTGGATGGCGTATGCGCTGGCGAGGTTGATCGAGGGCAAGGGGAGAGATGCAAGATAGAACATCTCGCGGCCTCGGGTTTTACATTTTTCACTTATACTTATGTGCGGCATTGCCGGAATAATTTCACCTGACCCCAAACCGCGAATTGGCCCGGCTCTGCTCTCGATCGAGCATCGGGGCCGCGACGATGAGGGCGTTTTTGTTTCGAAGCCATTCGGGCCTAATCGTCTAAAAGTGTGCCTCGGCCATCGACGTCTCTCGATCATCGACACCTCATCGGCCGGTCACCAACCGATGCTGACAGAGGACGGGCGTTACGCGATCTCGCTAAACGGCGAGATCTACAACTACAAGCAGATCCGCGCCGAGCTCGAAGCAAAAGGCGAGGTGTTTACAACGCGATCCGACACCGAGGTATTGCTCAAAGCGTTTCGCGAGTGGGGTGTGGGATGTCTCGAAAAGCTAAACGGTATGTTTGCGTTCGCCGTCTGGGATGACGCTGAGAAGACGCTGACCATTTCTCGCGACCGGGCCGGCATCAAACCCGTCTATTACGCAGCGGCGGGCGACGATCTGATCTTTGCGTCAGAGATCAAAGCGATCCTCGCCACGGGACTTGTAAAAGCGGAACTCGACCGCGAGGGGCTCGACCAATACCTGACCTTTCTTTGGACGCCGGACCCGCAGACGGTTTTTAAGAATATTCATAAGTTGCCGCCGGCTCATTTTTTGCAATGGAAGGATGGCGAGGTGACGGTTCGTGAGTGGTGGGACCTCAAGTTTGACGAGATCGAAACCGGACGGTCCGACGAATACTGGCGTGATCAGGTGCTCGAAACCCTTCGGCGCGTGGTCGATATGGAGATGGCATCGGACGTGCCGCTCGGCTCGTTTCTCTCGGGCGGCGTCGATTCGTCGTCGATCGTGGCGTTGATGGCCGCACGCGGCGGAGATCGCAGGGTTTCGACCTATACCGTTGGAATTTCGGAGGAAGATCTGCGGTACGACATCATTCCCGACGATGCCGTCTGGGCCCGTCAGGTCGGCAAAATTTTTGATACTGACTATCACGAGATAATGCTCAAACCCGATGTCGCCGAACTGCTGCCAAAGCTCATCTACCACTGTGACGAGCCAATCGCCGACCCGGCAATTATTACAAGCTATCTGATCTCAAAGGCGGCACGCGAAACCCTTACCGTGCTGCTTTCCGGTGTAGGCGGCGACGAGATTTTTGCCGGTTACCCGCGTCAATTGGCGATGAAAATGGCGAGCGCTCTGGACCCGATCCCGGCAGCGATTCGCAAGCCCGTTTTGGGAGCGATCAGCGGAATGCTGCCAGGCGGTTTGCCCGGAAAGTTCACGGCCCCCTTACGAAACGCCAAGAAATTTACAAAGAGCGCGGGGCTGGACTTCGAGGATCGCTATCTTGGTTTTGGAACTTATTTCACCCCGGACGCAAAGCAAACGATCTATTCAGTTGATATGAGGGTTAGTTCTGCGGCCTTTGATGCTTACAAATATCACCGTCGGTATTTCGACAATGTAAAAGGTGCCGATCCGCTCAACCGCCTGCTGTATGTCGATTTCAAGACCTTCATGCCCTGTCTCAATCTGGCGTATACTGATAAAACGTCAATGGCGGCAAATCTTGAGGTCCGAGTGCCGTTCCTGAATGTTGAAATGCTCGAGCTAACGGCCCGAATGCCGGTCGATCTCAAACTGCGTGGGCTTAAGCGAAAATACATCTTAAAAAAGGCCGCTGAAAAGCTGCTGCCGCATGATGTCGTCTGGCGAAAAAAAGCGGGCTTTGGGGCTCCGATCAGGGCGTGGCTTCGCGGGCCGCTTCGGCCGATGGTCGAGGACCTATTGTCGGAATCAAAGATCAATGAACGCGGCCTGTTCGACCCAAAAGAGGTGAGACGGATCATCGACACCAATCTTTCGGGCAAAGAAGACCTCAATCTGCAAGTGTTTCAACTGCTGACGCTTGAGCTGTGGATGCAGAAATTTCTGGATTGATCAAACCTCTTGAGCCTGCCCCGTCCGCAGTGATTCGAGAATGCGAAATGTCGCCCGCGTCGTTGCGCCTAGGTCGTCGAGGGCGATTGGAGCCTCACCACCGCCGGTGACCATCCCCACTACCGCCCTGACCTCCTCGGCCTGTCCCTTGTCCTGGCCCATTGATTTTTTTACAGTTTCTTTGCCATTTTTATAAGAAGTCGTGCGGCGAAAATCGTCAATCACAAAAGTCTTTCCTTCGCCGAAGATCTCAATTCGTTCTTTTTGCAGAGCCTTATCGCCCTCGGCTAAATACGCGATTGTTCCATTAGAACCGTCGGCAAATCGCAGCGTGATAAAAACAGAGTCTTCGGCGATAACTTCGTGATTTTGGCTTACAATGGCCTCGGCATAAACGCGAGTGGTCACCGATCCGGTCAGGAAATGCATCAGGTCGATGAAATGACAAACCTCGCCGATGATGCGCCCGCCGCCTTGAACCGGATCTTGGATCCAGCTATCGCGGTCGATCCGCCCGGCGTTTACGCGATATAGGATCGATAGCGGCGATTGCCTATTCTTGAAAAAGTCTGATGCCTGCTTCGCCGATGGAGAGAAACGGCGGTTATATCCGACGATTAGCCGTCCGCTCGAATTTTCAGCGGCGGCGATCACGGCGTCAAGCTCCGCGTCGTTCATCGCGAGAGGCTTTTCTACAAAAACGTGCTTATTTTGTTCAAGTGCTTTTCGCGCTAATTCAGCGTGCGTGTCGTGCCGCGTTGCGATGACGATTAAGTTCGTGGCCGCGTCGCCGATGACCTGATCTGCATTCGAGACGCATGACGCAAATCCATACTGGCCGCCGATGTCGCGAGCCGACATGCCTGATGCAGTCGCGATCGAGCAAAACTCCGCGTCGTTCGATTTGAAATTTGGCAACAGAAATTTGCGAGCATAGCTACCGGCACCGACCATGCCGATCCGCACGGCCTTCCCCGCATTTGTACCCCAGGGTTTGAGCCTGATCTCCGGCGACAGCTCCTTATGAGCATCGTATTGCAAGACAATGCCAAGATAAGGCTCGGTCGCGTCACCCGAGATCAGTTTGTAAGCGGCTTCGCCTTGTTCGATAGGAAATCGGTGCGTGATAAGGCGCGTGAGATCAATGCTCCCAGACGCGACCATATCGAGAAATGCCTCGATATTACGGCCCTCGGTCCAGCGAATGTACGAAAAAGGGTAATCGTGGCCGCGTTCCTCGTATTCGGCGTCGTAGCGGCCGGGGCCGTAGGACATCGAGAGTTGCAGCGTCAGCTCGCGCTCGTAATAGCTCTCACGCGGCACGTCCATGCCGACGAGGCCGACAACGACGACGCGGCCTTTTAGGCGTGAAATCTCACCGGCGAGCTCAACCGGGTCGTTCGATTTCGTCGCGGCGGTTACCAAAACCGCGTCCGCACCGCGACCTCGCGACCATTGATCGATCAGGGCGTGAGCCTCGGCGGGCGAGGCACAGTCTTCGGCACCGAGGTCTTTCGCCAGTTCAAATTTGCTTTCGTCCGTGTCGACGCCAAAAACGCGGCAGCCATTCGCCTTTAATAATTGAACAGTGATCTGCCCGAGCAGCCCGAGGCCGATCACGACCATCGCTTCGCCCAATGTCGGCTGCGCGAGGCGCACGCCCTGTAGCGCGATCGCCCCCAATGTGCCAAAGGCGGCCTCATCAAAATTGACCTTATCCGGCATCGGCACGCACAGATTTTTTGGCACCGAGATCATCTCGGCGTGCGAGGCAAATCCGGCTCCGGCACACGCGACGCGCGTCCCGGCGCGGAAGCCGCTGACGCCTTCGCCCACGGCAACAACCGTCCCGGCGGCGCTGTAGCCCATGGGGATGGCGGTTTCGAGTTTGGCTTTGACGGCCGTAAAGGTACTCATGAACCCCTCGCTCCGGGCCTTGTCGATAACCTTTTTGACAAGGTCGGGTCGGTCTTTGGCTTTGCCAAGCAGGCTCTTTTTCCCGAGATCGACCTTGGATTTTTCGGTCCCGGCGCTGATCAGGGACGCGGCGGTGCGCACGAGCAGATGTCCGCGCAAGACCGACGGCGGTGGTACATCGGCAACGGTCAACACACCGGTTTTCATATTTTGGAGGATTTGTTTCACGCTACGCGATTATAAACATGTAGCCCCGGCAAGACAAAAAAACGATCGCGAATCCGCACCAAATGTGTGAAATAAATCGCTCTGATGTACAATCGTGATGCGATGCACGTACCGTTTGTAGACCTTAAAGCTCAATACGCGAGCCTTAAATCAGAGCTGGACGAGGCCATCTTAAAGGTGGTTTCCGAGACCGCGTTCGTCAGCGGCAAATACGCGATGGCGTTTGAAAAGTCGTTTGCAGAATATATCGGAGCCGGCCATTGCGTGGCGGTTGCAAACGGGACGGATGCGATAGAGATCGCACTTCAGGCAATTGGAATTGGTCCCTACGACGAAGTGATTGTGCCGGCAAACACCTTTTTTGCCACGGCAGAAGCTGTCTCGAACGTTGGGGCCGTACCGGTCTTTGTCGACTGTGAGCCCGATTTCTACAACATCGACCCCGCGAAGATCGAAGAAAAGATCACGGCACGAACCAGGGCGATCATACCCGTTCACCTTTATGGGCTGTCGGCCGAGATGGACGCGGTAATAACGATCGCCCGCAAGCATGGCCTGAAGGTGCTCGAGGACTGTGCCCAAGCACATGGTGCGACGTACAAAGGCCAAACTGTCGGTACGTTTGGCGATGCGGCGAGCTTTAGCTTTTACCCGGGCAAGAATCTCGGTGCCTACGGCGACGCCGGGGCGATCGTGACCAACAGCGGCGAGGTCGCCGAACAGTGCCGCCTGATTGCCAATCACGGCCAGGCCGCCAAATATTGCCATACGCTTACGGGACGTAACAGCCGCATGGACGGGATTCAGGCGGCGGTATTGTCAGTAAAATTGAGTTGTTTAGATAGCTGGCTCGATTCACGACAGCGAAACGCGGCACTTTACAAAGAGCTGTTGGCCGATACGGGAATTCCGCTGCCGACGGCTCCTGACGGACTGGGTCACACCTATCATTTATATGTCATCCGCGTAAAAGATCGCGAAACAGTTGCCGCAAAATTGAATGAATCCGGCGTCGACACCGGCCTGCATTACCCGACGGCCCTGCCGTTTCTGGAGGTATATTCGGGCGAAAGCCATAAACCTTCCGATTTTCCGGTTGCTCACTCGCAGATGGGTGAACTTCTTAGTCTGCCCATGTATGCCGAGCTGACGGAAGAGATGATCGGGCATGTATGCGAGGTTTTAAAGAGCGCGGTTACGCGTGGTACGGCTGCCTAGGTCAGTACCACCTACGGTAGTGGGTGGGGCCTTTGCATCGCGACCGAAAACCCCACCCGCTACCGCAGGTGGTACTCACATTTTGGACACTACCGCAACAACCATCTGGATCGACCTCGACAATTCCCCGCACGTGCCGCTTTTCGCGCCGATCATCAAGCATTACCGTGAAAGCGGCATCGACGTTTTGCTGACCGCTCGCGACCATTCGCAAACGATCGAATTGCTCAATATCCATGGTCTTGGGGGAACATTTGCTGTTATCGGCAAGCACTACGGAAAGAGCAAAATAAATAAGGTCTGCGGCCTCATTCAGCGCGCCGGCCAGTTGCGCTCGCATGTGAAAAAGGAAAGAGGTCGGGGTGCCCGAATCACGGTCGCTGTCAGCCACGGTTCGCGTTCGATGGTGCTCGCGGCAAAGTGGTTTGGCATTCCCGTCATCACCATGTATGACTATGAGCATACCGAAACGACGATCTTCAACCGATTTTCGGACCGCGTTATGGTGCCTGAGCGGATTCCGGATGCGGCGCTAGACGCCATCGGCCTTTCCGCCGCGAAACGCGTCAAATACCCGGGAATTAAGGAAGAGCTGTATATCAGGGGTTTTGAACCGAGTGAAAATTTTCTCGAAACAGTCTTGACCGCCGATAAATTGGTCGAAATAGACGGCAAGATATTGGCGGTTCTCCGTCCACCGGCGACAACGGCAAATTATCATTCGGAAAAGAGCGAAGAGCTGTTTGGCGAAATCTTGCGATATCTTTTGGATTCCGAGCAAACGTTTACGATCGTGGTTCCGCGTACCCCGGATCAGGCGGCTGATGTCAAAACATTGTTGGAATCATTAGGTGCAAAAAGCGGCAATTATTTGATCCTGGACAAGGCGGTCGACGGTTTGAATCTGGCATATTCTGCCGATCTGCTTATTTCCGGCGGCGGGACGATGAACCGCGAGGCTGCGCTGCTCGGCGTGCCGGTCTACAGCATTTTTGCCGGCAAGCTCGGTTCGCTCGACGCCCAGATGGAGCAGGAAGGATCGATCACATTTATACGAGATACGACGGATCTTGCAAAGATCCAATTAAAGCGGCGCGACCGGCGGCGCGATGCCGCAAACGCCTTGACCAACAAAGTGGAAAGATTTGTAATAGCGCAGATCGATCGATTTCTATGATTTTCGGTTGCCACTAGCTAAGTTCTATTGACGTGTGCTCCGCACTCTAAAGAAGGCACTCTAAAGAAGAGGAATGGTTCTTAGAGTCTTTAACAATAGATTCCCAACAGGCTAATTCGCCTCAGCCGTTTTTACGACCCGGTTATTTGGGTTTACCTTTTTTAGCAGCTCGAGTGTTTTGACGAGATTAACTTTATCGCCGTTTTCGGTGTAGGCGAGGGCCAGGTTTTGGAGCGTGATCTCGTGGTTGGGGTCGGTCTCTAGCGAGGTCTTGAATTCCTTGATCGCGCGGTCGATGTCACGGGGGGTTCGCTGGAAAAATGTAAGGCCGAGGTCAGTGCGGACACTGATATCCTTAGGATCCACAGTAAGTGCCTTTGTGTACCATTTCTCCGCCTGCATAAATCCCGGCGTAGCACCCTGAAGATCGTTTTTCTCATAAGCCGTCTCCGCCTTATCAAAATAAGCGTTGCCGGCCTTTACCATCGGCTCTTTTTCAGCGGGTTTTAGCTTGTTGGCCGCTTCGTAGAATTTTGCGGCATCGTCAAAACTCTGGATTTGGTAATAGAGATCGGCGGCGGTCATTTGGGCTTCGTAATTTTGCGGCTGCTGTTTGGCCTTGTCGATCGCCGCGGTCACCTGCGGCAGAGGCGCGCCGGATGCAGGCTGGTCGGCTCCGCTCGTGCCGATCGGCGGATGATCAGCCGGAAGATTTGGGTTTCCACCTGAGGGCGCACCGGTCGAGGCGCCCGGTGCCGCTGCCGGCGGCATCTGTCCAGCCGCCGAGCGGTTGAGGCTGTTAGCACCCATAAATCCGACAACAAGGCCCACAACCAGCCCTAGGACGCCCAACATGATGCTTTCTTTCTTCATATAAAAGAGTTTGCCACAGATTTCCACGGATTGACATGGATAGGGCTTCGCTTTTCCTGTATCCGTAAATCCGTGTTAATCGGTGGCCAATTTTACTTGATTGTAATACCTATCGACTCCAAGAATCTATTCGGCCGCTCGCCACCGATCAGGGCGAATATGAAATCGTTGGGGATGGTTTCGAGTTCCTGTTTGGTGAAGGGGTTTTCGAGTACCACTTCGTGTTCACGCATTTCCTTGATGCCGACGCCGAACCGCAGGTCTAGCAGCCCGTCTTCGGCACATTGATACAGTTGGAATTTGTTTCCGAATTTTACCGTTGGTGCGAGATAATCGCGAACCAGGACCGTGACCTTGTTCATGTCCTCAGGCTTGCGAGGCGTGATCGCGGCACCATCGCGGACGGCGATGAGGTCAACGGCGGCCTCGACGGCCACGTTGCCGCCGCCAACGACGATGAGATGTTTGCCTCGAAAATCCATCGGTTCCGAGAGGCCGTAGATCACTTTTTGCTGCTCTTTACCGTCGATGACCGTTATCAGTTTCTCGTTTTCCAGACGAAGCTTGTTTGGAGCCCCAAGGAGGCCGATGGCGATGATCACGCGGCGGGCAGCGTAGGTTTGAGGGGTCTCTTCCTTGCCGCGTTTGGTGTTGACGGTAAAATAATCGCCGTCCTCGGCCCGGGTCACGGCCGAGCAGATCTCGTCCTCATTGATCACGACCCCTTTTTCAGAGAGGCTGTTTAACCAGACCGCGAGGATGTTTTCACGCTGGTCGCCGGGTATCTTGGTTTCGAGTTGATCGGCGATATCGTCCGAGAAACCTCGCAAAAGGTTGTCGCGGTCGGGCAGGAAATGCGTCCGGTAGAGCGCGGCCCAATCGCCGGAGCCTTTCGATCTCAAATATGTCGCGACCCGTTTTTTCAACTCTTTCTCGATCTTTTCAAAGAGCTTTTGCGAAAGCTCGCCGTGCAGGGCACTTGGGATATTGTCGATGAGCCGTTGATGCAGCACCGGGGTCTGCCCGGCCACTGCGGTTTTGAGATCGTCGCCGAGCGCGTCGAATATCGGCTGATTGTCGTCCACCTCGCCGCCGCCGTATTTGGCTTTTGACAGGCCGAGGCCCATGACGGGGATGCCGCCGTTCCAGTCGTTGGTGTCGGGTTTGAAAAAGATGTATTTGCCTTTCGGATAGCGTTCAATGGTCGAGAGGATCTTGCCTCGCTCGATGCCGACGTAGCGAAGATTCGCCATCCGAGCCTCGGCAGCCGCCGATGCTCCGCCGGGGCCGATACCGATAATCGCTACATCGTAGGCAGCCTTTGGTTCGGGCGGGGCAGTTTTTAGATCATCGACAATGCGGGCGATAACTTCGGCTCCCTCTTTGACGGCGTTTTTGATCAGGGGCACGCCGGAAACGTCGCCGATAATATAACAGCCGGGCACGTTCGTCTGAAACGTCCCGCCGTCACGCGTCGGGGTTGGCATCGAGCGGACGTCCTTGGCCGTGTTGATGATGATGCAGGCTTTCGGATTGACCGGACACTCGGCCTGACAGGCAGTGTCCTCCATGCAGAGGTCGGGTGCGACTGCGGCGGCGGTACCGTCGACGATCGCAAGCACGTCGTGCGGACACGCATCGACGCAAGCCTGACAGCCGATGCAGCGTTCCTTAAAAATAACCGGGTGCGGGTAGGCGGGGCCGCGAAATTTGTCCATGCCAAGCTCTTTCAGCTCGGACGAACTGAGCACACGGATATTCGGCGGCGGCGTTGCCTGTCTGTCCCGCGAACCGAAAAGGCCGAACGCCCGTGCCGAATCTCCCACGAGCACGATAAATCCGAGGCCGCCAACCACCACCGCGATGCTGAGCCAGCCGATCCAGGTCAGGCCGCCGTACATCGCCGAAGCTGGTGCCGTCGCCTGGTTAAGCCAGATCAGTAGACCGAGAGCCACGAGACAAATGATGATGCGGGTCAGTTTCATTTCTTCAATTTTTCTATCTGTGCCGCCACGGCGTCGTTGCGGCGTTTGAGGGCCTCATCGGACAAAAATTCGTTCCAACGCGTGCCGCTGTACGCATGCTGGACATGGCACGAAATGCAATTGACCTGGCTGCCCGCAAATCTCGCGTCGCGTTTCTCGTCACCGAGCGTGTTCGTATGGCAGACCGCGCACGTTTGCCGGGGCGTCACACGGTCGAGATTTTGGCCAAAGCTCGCATGACACGTCGAACACGAGACGAGGCCAAACTTGTCACCCTTTAACCCCTCCGGGACCTTGAGCCGGGCCAGATGGACCGAGTGAAACTGGCGGCTGAGTTTGGCCTGCTCGTCTTTATCGGCGGTGGCGGTCGAGTTGATCTCGGGTATCGCGTCGGCGACCTCTCGATAGACGCCCTTCCATTTCCATACGCCGCCCGTGACCGGGTAGCCATACGATCCGCCGTGGGCCGTGCGAACGGTTTTGCCGTTATAGGTCTTCGAATTGGTGTCGTTATGGCATATCGCGCAAGCCGTGATCGCCGAGGCCGTGAGCTGATAATCCGAGCCCTGATGCTCCTTGTGACAGACGGTGCAGGTAATGCCGGCCTCCTGATGGGACTTGGTGTTCGACGCGTGAAACTGCTCGGCCGTATGACATTGGATACAGGCGTTCTCGACCGGCTGGTTTACCGTGTGACAGGTCGTACACGAATTGCCATTGGCCGACGCCGCGATCGGGCTGCCGTCAATCTTTGACGAGTGCGGGTTTGAAAGAGCTTTGGGCTCATACACTTGCGGATAGCGAAAATAGGCGAACGCGGCAACCGCTCCGACTATCAGAAACGCCCAGACGAACAACCCTATCTGCCATGGTCGCCGGAGGTCGCCGGTCGGGCGCCAGTTGAACATCGCCTTGCCCGGGATCGGCGTCGCGGTCGGACGTAGCCGTGTGCCCCAGTCTTCTTTTTCGCGGGTGCGCTTTTCCCAAAAGACATCGAGCACACCGCCTTCGTCATCGTCGGGTTTCTCGCTCGCTTTTTTGTCGGTCGGCTTAACATCGGCGACGACCGCTCGTTGGACCGTCAGCAGCAGCGTGTCCTGAATGCGTTCGACCTCGATCGCAAAGGGGCCGATCTGAATCGTATCGCCGTCCGCCAGCACGTCGCTCTTTTCCGAGGGGAGGATGCGGCCGTTCAGCGACAGGGGGTTTGCGGTTGAGAGATTTACGAGCGTGAAATTACCGTCGGCAAAATTGATCCCGGCGTGGATGCGGGACACGGCCTTGTGGTCGAGCCGTATATCACAGCTAACCAGCCGGCCGATGCGGATCGACTCGTCGTCAAGGTCGCGCGGCGGCACCGAGCCGTCGGCAAACGAGATCGCAAATTTTCGGAAGTCGAGTTTCATCCCTTAACGAACATTAAAATAAACGACCTGCGCAATATGCACCGCCATCAAGATCAGCATCAGTGACGTGAAAAGCACATGTGGGGCCACCCACAATTTGAGCAGGCGATGCAGATAAATTAGGGCATCGACGCGGCGGAGCGTGGCGGCGTTCTCGACGGCCTCCATCAGACGGGCATCGTCGTTACGCGATAGATTCTCAGACACCAGCTGGAATTCCTGCCGGGCCGAGGCGAGCATCGCGAGCAGATCCTCTTTGCGAATATACTGCCGTAAAAGATACCTGAGCCCGAGAAAGCGGCGGCGGATCTTGCGCCCGATCAGCAATTTAAGATCAGGGTTATCGGCCTGTTCGGCGGCGATTGCGAGCTCGGCCCGCAGCTCGTCGCGGCGTGCTTCGAGGTCTTCGACGAGCAGAGGTTCGCGCTCGATCCGGGTCATAAACCGCGGTACGATCACGTAACAAGCGGCACCGAAAATGCCCGAAAAAATGACCAGGTCGAATGAGATCATGAGGCATGTCGTCAGCAACCCACCCGAGCTTGAGCCGCCATGCACGAGCAGCAAAACACCGGCCAGCAGGCCGAGATAAATATGCGAGAGCATCCAGTAGCGCAATGCTCCGGCCCGCCGCCGATAGACCTTTTTGCGGAACGGATACGCCATGACCCACGCGATGCTGGCAAGGCCCGTCAGGCCCGTAAGCCAACGCATCGTGACCCACGTGCCGGGGCTAAGGGCAAGGTCCTGCGAAAACTTGTAAGTGGCCCAAACCGCCAGACCGCCGAAGGCAATGACAATCAACGTTCCCAGGACGTGCCAGATACGAGACCAAAGATCAGCCTTATGGATATTTACTCCGATCGCGTGAGTCTCGCTGCGTTGGATCAGGCCTATCGTCGCGTTGACCTCGTCAAAATACTCACGCGGATTTACGCGTACCAGGGCTCCGGTCGGGCAATTTTCTTCGCACGAATACGCGGCTTCTTTTTTGCCGGGCGGGTTAAGGCCGGTATCTTTGCAAAGATTACATTTGATCGCAAGCAGGTTTTCAGTTTGCGTGACAGGTTCCGGGCCCGCGTCCTCGCGCAGGGTAAACGGTGACAGTATCCGCGCAAGATAGCTCTTTTCGTGGCCGTTTTTCGCACTCGGTTTGGCGATCATTGAGATCGCATTGTACGGGCATTGTGTCGCGCAATCGCCGCAGCCGATGCAGGTAGAGGGGTTGATGTCGATCTCGCCGTTTGGAAAGCGGGCGATCGCTCCCGTCGGGCAGCCGGTCAGGCATTCGGCGTCCTGGCAGTGCATGCAGACGGATGGCACCAAAAGGCTCTGGGTATCTGGTTTGTTAGCTTTTTTGGGCCGCTCAATGTGGATGCCGCGGCGGACGAGCCGCGAATTGCCGTGAACGTGGTGACACGCGAGCGAACAG
>JANYIL010000299.1 GCA_025362075.1 Chloracidobacterium sp. | reverse complement strand
GTAACGGCCCACACCTTTATCATCACGCTCTTTACCGAGAAATATGAGGTCAGTGCGTCGGTTTTCGCTATAAATATTACGTTGCTCCCGTTCAGCATCCTGATAACCGACCCGATCGTAAGGTCATACAAAGAACTCGGTCGCCTGTTTCTGCTGGTAAGAATCCTTATTTTGATCGCGCTGGTCGGGGTGCTCTATTACGGGCTCACGTATTTTGGCATGACTGGGATGATCACGACGGCAGTCGGGGCCGTTATCATCGAAAAGATCATTGCCGAGGTGATAATTATCCGCAAGCTCGGCCTCAAGTGGCATCACCTGGCGCTAATGAAAAACACGGCGAAAACAGCGGTCATCAGCGTCATTGCCGGCGTAATTACGTATTTTGTTTACACCAATGCTCATGATTATCTGTTCGTCCTCGGAGGGCAGATCGCCAGCCAGATCTTCCCGGCGAATGCGGGAGCAGTACATTTTATCAGCGGTAGTTTTGTGCTGCTCGTATGCGGGCTGGTTTTTGCACCGGTCTATCTGCTCGCGGCAAATGTTGGAGGCGTTATCGAAGACGAGGAAAAGAAAGCTGTCTGGAACATTTTGAGAAAAGTGATCCCGCGTCGCGTAGAGCGGGAGATAGTGGAGAATCAGGTTTAGTATGTGCGGAATTGCCGGATTTATCTCAAAAACCGATGAGCGCAGCGAGGAGCGCTCCGCAAAGCTCGATGCGATGTGCCGTGTCATAACCCACCGCGGGCCGGACGAGCAGGGAATGGCCGTCGAGGGCCGTGCGGCGTTGGGAATGCGGCGCCTGTCGATCATCGATCTCGCGACCGGACAACAGCCGATCTATAACACGGACAATACAAAGCTCATCGTTTTCAACGGCGAGATCTACAATTACCTTGAGCTAAAAAAGGACCTCGAGTCGCGCGGCCACAAGTTTCGCACCAATTCGGACACCGAGACTATCATCCGTGCTTATGACGAGTACGGTGCCGACTGCGTAAAGCTGCTGCGCGGGATGTTTGCCTTTGCCATCTGGGACAGCCGCGAGCAGAGCCTCTTCATGGCCCGCGACCGCGTCGGTAAAAAACCTTTGTTTTACACCGTCACCGCTAGCGGTGAATTTGTGTTTGGATCGGAGCTAAAAGTGCTGCTGACGCACGGCGAAGTGACGCGCGATGTCGATCCGGGTTCGCTCGACGCGTATTTAACATTCGGCTACGTGCCCGAGGAGTTCTGCATTTTTAAGGGCGTCCACAAGCTCGAGCCTGGACATTTTCTCATCTTTAAGGACGGCGAGGTCCGCACCGGGAAATACTGGGATTTCGATTATTCGCAGGAGCGTCTAACCGGCTCCGAGGACGAGATCGCCGGCGATCTGCTCGGCCATCTTCGCGATGCGGTCAAGGTCCGGCTTATATCCGAGGTTCCGCTGGGGGCATTTCTTTCGGGCGGCGTCGACTCAAGCGCGATAGTAGGGTTGATGTCGGAGATAATGGATCAGCCGGTCAAAACATTTTCGATAGGTTTTAACGAGGACAGTTTTAGCGAGCTGAAATACGCCCGCATCGCGGCTGGGCACTTTAAGACGGACCACCACGAATTCATCGTTACGCCCGAACTCGTGAACGTAGTCGATGAACTTGTCTGGCACTTTGACGAACCTTTTGCAGATCCGTCGTCGCTGCCGACCTACATGGTTTCAAAGCTGGCCCGCGAATACGTGACCGTCGTCCTGTCGGGCGACGGTGGCGATGAGCTTTTTGCCGGGTATACTCGATATGTAACAAACCGCAACCGCAGCGGGATCGAGAAATTGCCGCAGGGTATACGAAAAAACCTGATGCGGCCGCTAATCGCTGCCCTGCCACACAATACCCCGGGCAAAAACTATCTTTTTAACATCTCGCTCGACGCGGCCGGGCGATATATTGACAGTATTTCGCATTTTAACGGCCCGCGTAAGCGAAAACTCTATTCCGAGGCGACGCAGAACAAGATGAATGGCACCTTCGCTCTCGGCGAAAAGCTGTATCGCCGGATCGCCGGCAGCTCGGGCGACCGTGACCAGATTGACAATCTGCTGTATCTCGACAGCAAGACCTATCTTCCCGGTGACATTTTGACCAAGGTCGACCGAATGAGCATGGCTTCGTCACTCGAAGCCCGGAGCCCGCTGCTCGATCATAAATTGATCGAATATGTGACGCGGATACCGTCGCATTTGAAGCTAAAGGGCAGCGAAACAAAATATATTTTTAAGAAAGCGATCGAGGGATTTGTGCCCCACGAGATACTTTATCGCGAGAAACAGGGCTTTGGCGTGCCAATCAACGAATGGATAAACTTGCAGCTGAAAGACCGCATCCGCGACACGCTTGCCGACCGGAGCACGCTTGAGCGCGGGTATTTTGACCCGAAATATATCGGTATTTTGTTGGACGAGCATGCTCGCGGACGGCGCGATCATTCGTACCCGCTGTGGACGTTGTGGATGCTCGAATTATGGCATCGAAAATATATCGATGAGCCCGTAAAAGGTTGATCACCATGTCAGTTGTGCCGATGGCGAAACCGCTTGAAAAACTGAAAAAGATACGCAGTTGGGACGAGATTCGTACCCGGAGTGGTCAGGCTCTGTCCGTCTATCGAGAGCAGAAACGTCAGCCGCGGGTTCCGACCGATGAAGAATTCGCGGGCCTGATGGACGCCGCCCACTTCGGCACGTCACCGGTGATCGCTGAGAGCCTGTGGCAGAAATTTTATCGTAATGCCGACGAGGCGTTCTTCCCGTCGTTCAAGCAGCCAAAAGAATCCGCTTCAGCGTTTGTCCGGGCATTCGGACCCGCTGCCGCCGATAAATTCATAGAGGCCGCAAAAGGCATTCTCGAAGGCCGGATCGATCTGTTGGGACTCAAAAATCTCTTCGTCGGCACCGAGATCGACTGGCATCGCGAACCGGTATCGTCGAAACGTTCGCCACTCAAACATTGGAAAGAGTTTGACGATCTCGATGCCGGCGAGACAGGCAACAAAAAGATCATCTGGGAGCTAAACCGGCACCAGCATTTCTTTACGCTCGGGGTCGCGTACATGCTGACCGGGGACGAGCGGTTTGCGGCGAGTTTTGCGGGGCAGCTGGATTCCTGGATGGAGCAAAACCCGCCGGGAATGGGTGTGAACTGGTCGAGCAGTCTCGAGGTTTCGTTCCGGGCGATGTCGTGGATCTGGGCGTTTCATTTTTTCCAAAACTCCGAAAGTTTTACGCCTGAGCTTTTCAAGAAAGCCCTCAAATACCTTTATCTGCATGGCCGTCACATCGAGCAATATCT
>JANYIL010000297.1 GCA_025362075.1 Chloracidobacterium sp. | reverse complement strand
TCCTCTTTGGATGCAACTCTTGCGTGAAGATCAATCTCGGCGGCCTCGGCAACGCCTAGCTGGACCTTAAGGTCGTCCGAAAGATCCGAAAGATACTTGCCTTCCGCAGCGTACAACTGTCGCAGCAATTCGCGAAATTCCTCTTGCAGGATCTTGAACCGTCTCGTCTTGGCAGCCTGACGGCGTAGCGAATTTACCCGGGTTTCGATCTCCGCGACGATGTCGTAAATCCTGGCGAGATTGGATTTGGCGGATTCGAGCCGCGTCTCGGCGGCACGTTGGCGGGCACGAAATTTCGAAATTCCGGCAGCCTCTTCGATCAGGCTCCGGCGGTCGGCGGGCTTGGCTGACAGGATCTGGCCGATGCGACCCTGCTCGATGATCGCGTAATGAGCCCCGGAAAGGCCCGTTCCGGCAAAAAGATCGGTAATGTCACGCAACCGGCATGACCTGCCGTTAAGCTGATATTCGCTCTCGCCCGAAAGGTAGAGCCGACGGGTAACCGACACCGCCTCGCCCGGTGCAAAATCAAGTGCGAACGAACGCGGACGCCAGTGACGCTTTGTCTTGACCTTTGTCGCGACAACCTGCGTCGACCCAACGGCAAGGGCCTTTACAGTCTCCACCGTCTCCAATTCGACTTCTGTATCCGCATGAAATCCGTTTGTCTCAATATCTATTTCTGCTACTGCTTCTGCCGGTGCCTCCTGATCTACGCCCTCGATCTCGTCCATATCGACCGACGCCTCATCGATACCGCTGAGAGCCTCGTCGATGTCCTCAAGCTCGTTTTCCTCGGTGTCAAAAAAAGTATCGTCCCGGACCAGGTGCAGTACGACCTCCGCCATGCCGCCCGGTTTGCGATTTTTTGTTCCCGCAAAGACGACATCTTTCATCTCGCCGCCGCGAAGCGATTTGGCTCGCTGCTCGCCGAGCACCCACGAGATCGCGTCCGACACGTTAGACTTGCCGCAACCGTTAGGGCCGACGACGGCCGTTATGCCGCTGCCGGTAAAAACTATCTCTGTGTAATCGGCAAATGACTTAAAGCCTGTAATTTCTAGACGTTGAAGCTTAAACATTCTATAGTGCTTGATTCATGGGGAAGCACTATATTTTGTTGTATTTGGGGTGTTAAGTCAACCGCGAATCGGTTGTCGGTTGTCGGTGGTCAATGGTCAGTTTTCAGGAGCTGAACGTCAATCCGGCTACGGACAACTAACAACTAACAACTGCTCAGATTGCCTCGTCGCCAACACTTCTTAACCCCTGCTTCTCAGCCCGTTCGTTGTCCAGTTCCGTCAGGACATCGAGGAGAAAATTGGTGTTGCTGGATACGGCAATTACCACGGGGAATTCATGATCGGAAGTCGAGAATTCAAATGTGCCGCTGCTTATCTCGATCAAGTCGCGAAAGGCGACGTGTCCGTTGTGCCCATTACATTCTGCATCGACGATTTTGCCGTCGTTAAACGCAACATTACCCAGATGAAGGTCCGACTTTATAACCAGCAGTCCCGTCATCTTCGAGCTTTCGATTACCTGCACGGCGTCAAAGATGCTGACATAAGCGAGGTTGCCGGCGAACGTCAGATCCGTGCGGATCTTTTGTGGGGAACGGTCACGGTTATTCGCAAAATCAGGCCGCCGGGCCCGGCGAATGGCTTCGAGGCCGGGAGCCACCGAAATGCGCGGATCGAGCAGTTTCGCTTCCTGCAAACGGTCGTATGCCACGTCGAAATCTTCGCGTGCGATGTACAGGCTAACCAGAGCGAGACATTGGCGGGCTCCCTCGTTGAGATTTTTCTGCTTTACGCAAATATCGCGCATCTTTTCGCGAAGGGCTATCGACCGCGGCGAACGCTCAAGCGAACTTCGCAACAACTCAAATGCCTTTTCCGGCGAGCTGTATTTTACAAAAAGATCGGCGTCGAGCAGGACCGATTCGATCGTGATCTCGCTAACCGGAACCATCGGCTCTGCAATCGCATGACTCATAAATCAGAGGGGTGAACAAAAATGTTCAACAGCCAAGTTTATCACAGCAAAAGCCGTCGAGTCACTAAGATTCTTGTTGCTCCTTCAAGCAAAAATTAAATAATTAACAGGGATGAAGGGGATTAAAGGGATAGGTAAGGCAGGATGAATCTAGCTTTCTATAATTTCTTATCCCCTGCATCTCCTTCATCCCTGTTTATTTCTCCTCCCGTCACCCGATACGCGGATCGCCTTTTCGAACAGCCTCTGAATAATTGATATTTAGCACAATCAGCTAAAAATCAAACCGCACTCCGAGCCTTATCTCCCGCTGTCGGTAGGTGCGGGTCGGTACGAGGAAATTTTGTCTCGCCAGCAGCTGAGCGGCGGTGGGTGTTCCGTTAGGGTCTGTTCTGAGTGCCTGGAAATCGATAAACTCGGACCCGTAGCTAAAGACGGCGGCGTTGAGGATATTATTGGCCTCAATGACGGGGCGGAGCTTCATGTGCTCGCCCAGTTTCCATTCACGGGTTATGCTGAGATCGAAGGTATAGAAACTTGGCCCCGTACCGGCATTTCTGGGCAAATTGCCGCTTTTTGCACCAATTGGCTGGAGCGAAAACTGGTTTATCAGTGCATCAGGCAAGGGCGAACCCGGATTTCTGAATTTGATGTCTTTCAGGTTGCCGCTGAAATTGAGCCGGTCCGTGCCGAGGTCGTCGAGGTTGCGGTCCGACCCGCCCGCACCCAAATTGAATGGGGCCGAACTGCCGTATCGAAACAGGGGTGAGAATTTCAGCTTGCCAAACCAACGCGGCGTCTCGAATGTGCCGGTCAACGCAAAGCGGTGCCGCCTGTCCTGAAGGCTCCTCGCCCATTCGCGGCCAAAATCGCCGTCGACCTCGGCGTTTGCCGTATTATTCAGCCCGTCGTCCTTGGTGCTTGACAGTGTGTAAGCCATGCGAAAAGTCGCTCCGAAACCGGCCCCGAGCTTGCGGTAGCGGCTGCGTAATTCGAGAATCAACCCGTGATAAAAGGCGTTTCCCCGCGAACCGATTCGCGACGTTTCGGAAACTGACCGATCTCGTCTGAATTGCGCGATGGCGGCGGTGGCAATACCGACCGGACCACCGGTCGCGTTCCCGTTTTGGCCTGCGACCGCAACCGCCGGAGCGGTCGAGCTGGTATTAATCGTGTTTAGATTGACGAAACAACTGGGCGTCGTTGTGCCGCAGACGGTCGTGCCATTCGCCGCCGTCGCCAGGCCGCTGCCGTCCGTCGTCGACGAACCCAAGTAAAACGTGTACATCCGCGTCGGCGACAGAACAAACGGGTGCGTGATCAGATATGCTGTCCAGTCGGCAAAACCTGCGGGGAGTACGGGGTGATTTGGATTAGAATCACGCCAGAGATGAGCCGTCTTGTTCCATGTGTAATTGGCCTCGAAAACCCAGCCCTTGATGACTTCGCGTTCAAATCCGACATTAAACTGATAGCTCTCGGGGATCTTCAAATTCGCATCGACCGTTCGCAGCGGATTTCCTGCGCTCGATAAATTTCCGACGGAGAATCCCGTGCTTGATGTGCAAGGGCCAGGCGGAGCCAGTGCCGTCGCGCAAGCGGTCGTGACCAGCGACCGAAGATCGGCGACGGACGCGTAACTATTCGGAAACTGAGAGCTAATCGAATTCAGGATCGCGACCCGCCGCGAATCGGTCGCGGCGGTTCCTATAGTGTTTGAATCAAAGGAAACCACATTTGCATTGGTGTTTTGGATCGAGTCCCCGACCGTTCGCAGCAACACGCGGTTATAAAAAATTCCGGCGCCAAAGCGGATAACTCCCTTTCCCGTTTTGAATGGATCCCATGACAAGCCAAGCCTCGGCCCGAAATTGTTGCGGTCGTTGACGGCCGTTTCCTTTTCATACCTCACGCCGTAGCTTAGCGTTACGTTTGAACCGAGTTTTGTCTGATCGTTGATAAAAAATCCGTAGTACCTGTTCGTAACATCCTGGCCGGTGCCAAAATTCAGACGAAATCTCGTAACCTGATTCTGGGTGTAACCCAAGACGCTGCCAAAGCTGAATGTGCCGGTCGCATCGCCCAGGCCGAAGTCTTTCGATACGATGTTTTGAATATCGAAACCCATTTTCAGCGTGTGCGATCCGGCGATGTACGTCAGCGAATCCTGAAACTGCCAGCGCGTCTCGTTTCGCGAGTCCGGAAAGAAAATCGTTCCGCCCGACGACGAAAGCTGGCTCGCGGTCGAATTTCCCGCGACGAGGGTTCTTACTGAATTTGAAACGGGATCGCGGTAGCTGATCAGCACCACCGGATCAAGCGGATCGTTTGTCTGGAAACTCGGCTGAAACCGCGACCACTGCACGCGGATTTGGTTGACGGCCTTAGACCCAATGACGTGATTATCGGTGAAATTATAGGCCTCAGTGTTACTGTTTTTTGCCTGAAGAGCGTTCTCTACCCGCGTCAGCGCGGCTGTGCCGGCGGTACGTTTATTATTACGCCGGCCCCATTGAAACCCGAACGTAAAGTCGTCCGTTTTGCTGAGTTTATGATCGACGCGGGCCGTAAAAACATCACTGACATTCGGTGTGTCAAACGTCTTTCGGTACGGGACGATAAACGCGGACGTCGGCGGAACGCTCGTACAGGCGGTCGCGACCGCGTTATCGCAGGACTGCGAACCACCGGTCGATCCCGGCAGAGCGTAGCGCGAGTTGGCCCCGACCGGAACATAGGCATCGATCAGCGTCGTGTCAGCGAGCTTGTCCCGTTCGTAGGCCACCGCGAAAAAGGTCTTCTCATGACCGTTGTAAAACGGCAAAAGCACCGGCCCGCTGAATGTAAAGCCAGGTTCGATCTCCTGCAACGCCGGCCGTCTGATGCCGCGGCTGTTGTTGTACCAGGTATTTGCGTTCAGACTCTCATCGCGGAAAAAGCCAAACGCTCGACCGCGAAACTTGTTTCCACCGGCCCGCGTTCTGATGTTGATGCGGCCGCCGGATGCCCTACCGTACTCGGCGGAGAATTGATTTGCGATTACCTGTACCTCGGCGATCGATTCGAGCGACGGCTGAAACCGGTCTCGCGACGAGCGATCGTCGTTGTTGTCGAGGCCATCGATCGTAATATTGTTTGAATAAGCCGTGCCGCCGGATATCGAAAAATTGCCTTGCTCGAGCGGCGCCACACTCGCGTTTCGGTCCTCGGCCAGACCGTTCGTCGAGAGTTGCTCCTCGGACGTACCGCCTAGCGTAAGGACCAGGTCGAGCGCATTTCGGCCATGATTCGGGATCTCCTCGATATCTCGTGCAGTAATGGTACCGCCGACGGTTGTTCGCGTAGTGTCAACGGTTTGGACGTCGTCATCGGTCACGGTTACAGTTGTCTCGGCCTTTATATCGGCGGGTTTGAGCTTGAAATCTTTCTGGACGTTCTGCGCCGAGATCGTCGTTATGGCCGGTGTTTCCTGGGTGCCAAACCCATGGGCGGCGGCCTTTATCCTGTAGGTGCCGGGCTTGAGCTTGACGATCCTGTAACGGCCTTCGTCGTCGGTTACCACCGTGCGGGCCTCACCGGTCTCGACCGAAGTCACGGTAATGGTTGCCCCGACAACCGAGTGCCCATTCGAGTCCGCTATTCGGCCCGCGACAGTAACATCATCAAGATCCTGTGCTGCAACGATGCAAAACGTACAAAGCACGAGGACGAACGCGAAAAAAGAGTACACAATTCTTCCAAACATGGGATTCTCCTAACAGATTATCTTTTGAATGAAAGAATCGTATCCCAAAATCGTTGGGAAAGCAAAAAACGAGGCGGTCGGTGGTGGACTAATCACGTGGTGCTGAAGAGTAGTGAAAGTAAGAACCTCGAAGTTTCTCTGCGTCTTACTCGTGCGGTCTCTGCGTTAAAAATCACGTAAACGCAGAGTGCGCAGAAGTTATCGCAGAGGCCGCCGAGAAGATTACCTCTTCTTGCACACCGCCACAAGCTAGAACGGCACCACAAGATTAGTCCACTACCAGGCGGTCGATTAGGTTAAGTGCTTATCAACGAAAAGCCCCGCATGTCAATTCTCGTCCGTTCCATGCTGGCGGACACGTGTGACGCGAAATCGGGAGATAGGAATGAGAGCCTCGCTCGACGTGAATGCCTCGCTCTGGCGTGAAAATTCGCTGGCGTGGGTTTTGAGATAGTCAAAGAACTGCTCAAATTCCCGCTGCATTTGGCTCATCTTGGCACGCATATTCAGGATAATCTCGACACCGGCGAGATTGACGCCAAGTTCACGCGTAAGCGACAGGATCACTTCGAGCCGCTCTAGATCGGAGTCCTCGTAAAGGCGAGTATTACCAATAGATCGCGAAGGTTCGAGCAGCCCCTCGCGTTCGTACAACCGCAGCGTCTGAGGATGGATATCGTAAAGCTCCGCCACCGCGCTGATCGTATAGGTTTTGACTCGTTTTTTCATGAATATTTGCCACCGATTAACACAGATAAATCAGATCAGAATAATAAATATAAATTCTGTGTCCATCCGTGTTATCAGTGGCCAATTCTTATTCCAATCCCATAACTTTCCTCGGATTCTCCGAATTCAGCCTTTCAAATTCTTTGAGAACGCCCTTCGTCTCCTCTGAAATTACTCGCGGCATCGCGATTTTTACTTCAATAAACTGGTCGCCCCGCAAACTGGGATTCCTTAAACTAGGAAATCCGCGTTCCCTGAGACGAAACTTTTGTCCCGATTCGGTTCCCGACGGTATCTTTAGCTGCGCCTTGCCCTCAACCGTCGGCACCTCGATTTTTGTTCCAAGTGCCGCCTCGGGAACTGTGATCGGAACGGTAATATAAACATTGTCGCCCTTGCGGGTAAGGAACAGATGTTTGCCGACATTCGTCAAAATAAACAGATCGCCCGGCTCGGCTCCGAGCCGTCCGCCATGTCCTTTTTTCGGAACCCGCACCCGTGAACCTGTATCTACCCCCGCCGGTATCTTGATCTTGACCTGCTCGGTCTTTGGCGTCACGCCCTTGCCATTACAGAGGCTGCATGGCTGACGCCGGCGTCCGGTGCCTTCACAATCGGCACAAGTCTGTGAGAATTGCAACCGCCCGCCGGTCCGCATCACCTGCCCAGAACCTTTGCACGTCGGGCACGTCACCACGGGCCCGCCCGTGTCGCCCGCACCCTGGCAACGCGAACATTGCTCGCTGCGGTTGACGGTTATATTGGTCGTAAGGCCGGTAAATGCTTCCTCAAAACTCAAGGCCAGCGGTATCTCAATATCGCGGCCCTTCTTAGGCATTGGCTTTGGCGGCTCCGGCTGCACGCGTGAACTGCCGCCACCGCCACCGCCAAACAGATCGGAAAAAATATCGCGAAAACTCGATCCCCCACCGCTGGATTGGCCGGGTGTCTGTGAAAAATCAAATCCCGAGAAATCAAAGCCACCGCCCGCCTGACCGCTGCTCGCGGCTCCCGAACTAAACGGCGAATCCGCGTCCAAATTATCGGCATAATACCCAAAACGATCAAAAACCTTACGCTTCTTATCGTCCGAAAGCACGTCGTAAGCCTCTTGGACCTCTTTGAATTTGTCCTCGCTACCCTTATCGTTCGGGTTTACATCCGGATGATATTTGCGCGCCAATCTGCGATACGATTTTTTGATCTCGTCCGCTTTTGCATCTTTTTTGACGCCGAGAATGTTGTAGTAATCCTTTTTCGCCATTATAAATCAGGGACAAGTTTAGAGGGACAGGGCACGAGAGGCAAATTCGAAAACCACTCGTCCCCCGTCCCTCACTACTATTCCCTATTGTTACTTCTTCTCTTCGCCGCCCGAGTCCTCTACATCGACGTACTCCGCGTCAATAACGTTATCGTCAGCCGGAGCCGAGCCGCCGTCGCCATCCGCACCGGCACTTGCCGATGAGGCCTGTTCGGTGGCCGGGGTCTCCTCACCGCCTGCAGCCGTTTGGCTGTAAAGCGCCTCAGCCAATTTGTGCGACGCCGTTTGTAGCCGCTCGAATGCGTTATTCATCGGATCTACTTCGCTGCCGGCAAGAGATGTCTTCGACTCGGCGATCGCCGCCTCGAGTTCCTCGGATGAGGCTGCATCAACCTTGTCCTTGTTCTCGGCAAAGGTCTTCTCCACGCTGTAAACGAGTCCGTCCAGACGGTTGCGGGCCTCGATTTCGGCCTTTTTCTTTTCGTCCTCACCGGCGTGAGATTCGGCGTCCTTCATCATCTTGTCGATCTCTTCTTTCGAGAGGCCCGACGACGACGTGATCGTGATCTTTTGCTCGCGGCCGGTGCCGACGTCCTTGGCCGAAACGTTAACGATGCCGTTGGCGTCGATGTCGAATGTCACCTCGACCTGCGGCATGCCACGGGGTGCCGGCGGGATGCCGACCAGGTGGAATTTACCAAGCGTCTTGTTGTCGGTAGCCATCGGACGTTCACCCTGCAGCACATGGACCTCGACCGATGTCTGATTGTCCGAAGCCGTCGAAAAGATCTCCGATTTGCGTGTCGGGATGGTCGTATTTTTCTGGATCATCGCCGTCGAAACGCCGCCCAGAGTCTCGATGCCGAGGCTCAGAGGCGTCACATCGAGCAGCAGAATATCCGTCTTCTCGCCGCCCAAAACACCGGCCTGAACCGCCGCTCCGAGAGCTACGACTTCGTCAGGGTTGACCGATTTATTCGGTTCCTTGCCAAAAAATTCCTTGACCATCTCCTGGACCTTAGGGATACGCGTCGAACCGCCCACGAGCACGATTTCCTCAATATCCTTGGGCGTTAAACCGGCGTCTTTAATAGCCTGCTCGACTGGCGGCATGAGGCGTTTGAGGATAGGCTCGACGAGCTGTTCGAATTTCGAACGCGTGAGCTTCATCACCAAATGCTTCGGACCGGCAGCGTCCGCGGTGATAAACGGTAGATTGATCTCGGTTTCCATCGCGCTTGAGAGCTCGACCTTAGCCTTTTCAGCCGACTCTTTCAGCCGCTGCAACGCCATTTTGTCATTGTGCAGATCAATTCCCTGGTCTTTCTTAAATTCATCAATGATCCAGCTGACCAGCACCTCATCTACATCGTCACCGCCCAAATGCGTGTCGCCATTGGTCGATTTGACCTCGACGACTCCTTCGCCGACCTCGAGCACCGAAATGTCGAATGTACCGCCGCCAAAGTCAAAAACCGCGATAACCTCGTCCTTTTTCTTATCCAGGCCGTACGCCAAAGCGGCCGCCGTCGGCTCGTTGACGATACGCAAAACTTCCAAACCGGCCACCTTGCCGGCGTCCTTTGTCGCCTGCCGCTGTGCGTCGTTAAAGTAAGCAGGCACGGTAATTACAGCCTGCTCGACCTTGGACCCAAGATAATCCTCAGCCGACTGTTTCAATTTTTGCAGTACCATCGCCGCGATTTCGGGCGGGCTATACTGCTTGCCCTCGGCGTCGATGCGAACGTCGCCATTTCCAGCCTTTTCGACCTTGTACGGCACTTGTTTGATCTCGCTTGTAACCTCATCGAATTTGCGGCCCATAAACCGCTTGATCGAATAAAGCGTGTTTTCAGGGTTTGTCACAGCCTGCCGTTTGGCGACTTGCCCGACCAGACGATTGCCATCCTTTGTAAACGCGACGACAGACGGCGTTGTGCGTCCGCCCTCGCTGTTTGTTATGACGACAGGCTCGCCGCCTTCCATTACCGCAACGACCGAGTTGGTCGTTCCCAGATCGATACCAATAATTTTGCCCATATTTTTATTCTCCAGAAATTATAATTGCTCTCCCAAGTTTTGCCTTTTGCCTTTTTACTTAATCCGACTTGAGCATGTAAAGATGATAATACTTGAGTGTGTTATTGTCAAGTTTAAAGTAAGTGCGTTTTTCTTGACCCTCATGGCTCTCTTTTTTCTCTTTTTCATTCCTTGGCCCCTCGGCTCCCTACTTAAAGAACGAAGGACAGCCAAGACACCACGGCGAGGTCGAAAGAACAGGCAAAACGCAGTTTTCGACCCGCTCTCGGGTAAGCAATGTCTTATTTGAGTTGACATGATCGACTGGAAATTCTCTCCGCGAACTCTGCGAAAAAACTCTGCGGTCTCTGCGGTAAAATTGGTTTTATCGCAGAGATCGCTGAGAAATAGGCAGAGTCCGCTGAGTGTTTCAATGTAGACGATTATGTTGAGTAAAATTACTTCGCAAAATAAGACATTAACCTCCCGCAAAAAAAATGTTGACAAATAGGAACCGCATATAATATGATGTCTTATTTATGAAACAAACTGATCCATATAAAGCGAACCTAGATAAAGAAGAGTGGCACGTTTTTAACGGCAAACAATATGGCCGGACAGTTAAAAAAGAGGCTCGCGTCACATTGGGCTGCTACGGCACGTTTTATCTAAATTCCCAGGCATTTATCGAGCTCGGCAGTCCGGCGGCGGTCGAGATGCTGTTTGACGTCGGGCGGCGGCGGGTTGGACTCAAACCAGTGCCCCACATGCTGCCTCACGCTTTCAAGATAGTACCGCACACCAAGGGCGGCTATCACCGCCTGTCCGCCGCTGCTTTTTGCCATCACCACCGCATCTTTTTCAAAGGCACGCTCCTGTTCCACGACATTCGCATTGACGACAATGGAATGATGAAGCTGGATCTCGTCAACGCCACTATCGTCACCCGCGGGGCCAGGTAACCCTCCGCTCGAATGCCCTGCCGCCGATATTACTTTCCAAATCGCGGCGGCTTTGCTATGATTCAATTGCTTTCCCCGGAGTATCTTAGGAATTAAAATGAAGGAGATCATTGAACGATGATGAAAAAAAATCTTAGTCGCATTGCGTTGGGCATCATTACCGTCGCACTTACGGTTTCAGTCCTGCACGCAACCTCAAAATTTGATTACCGCTTTAAGGTGCACAACAAATCAAATTCGAAAATAACCAAACTGCTGGCCTCGCCGGACGGCAAGAAGTACGCCATTTTTGACATCGGCAAAGGCATCGCCGCCGGCGCAACAATGGAACTTGTCTGGGACAAATCGACCGACAACGGCAATTGCGAATGGCACCTCAAAGCCGTCTTTGCCGACGGCAGCGAATCGGACCCCGCAAAATTCGATTTCTGCGAAAAAGACCTCGTGGTCGAATTTACCGAATAACTTTTTGACATCAGATGTAAACAAATATGAAAGGCTTCGCCCCAAATCGGGCGAGGCCTTTTTCTGTGCCAAACCAGAAAAACCTATGTTAAAATCAAAAATGTTATGGCATCGATAGTCGGCACAATTCCAAAACCAACCTGCACGCTGACAAAGACCAAAGGCCGGGAATGCAGGTGCCCTCGCCTGCAAGCGTTTGAAAAACGCTGACGCCCGTATCCAAAATTGACAGGTAACAATATATAGCGACCGTAAGGTTAATGGTATTCTGGGATTGTACGTTCCGTTGCTTGTGACGCCGATGGAATTGTTAGGAGATTTGTATGAAGCGTGAAGAAGATCCCGGCATCGCATGGATAAGAGATGTTCGCCATAAAATATCGGCCCAATTCGAGCACGATCCGAAAAAGTTGGGCGACCATCTACGCGAACTAGAAAAGAAATACGCCGACCGCCTCGAACCGCTTACTAAACGAGACAAGACCGAAGCCCCTGTGACGAAATAATGATCGGTGGCTCTTCATTTTCCATTCTCCACTTTTATCATGGGCGGTATGGGAATGGGAGATATCGCCCCAACACAGACTTTGGTACCGCCGACACGGACGCGGCCCCTTTAGGTTCTCCAGTTTCCTTACTCGGATTGGAAGCTAGTTAATTACCTTTGTCCAACCCTAGCTTCTTCCGAGATCCTTGATTCACCTTGCACTTTCGCTCACCAGCTTCTGTAACGACAATAATATTGAAATTACCTGGGGGCATTGCTGTCACTGCATCGAAAGCAAAGGTCGCTTCGCCTTTGGTGCTCTCCACGGACGAGCCACCTCGAGTCCACGGGACTGGTGTCACTACCAGGTTCTCTGGTTGGGCAGCCGTCCCGTCCTTTGCTGATGATTTCAAAACGACATGACTAAGACGAGGAGTCACGCCGAGTTGAAGCACAACTCCAAGCGCGTTCTTTGTTTCCACGGGATCCGACGGAAATATGTCTACGTAAACCGCCGGTTTTAGGAACTTGTCCCTAACATCCGAGCGACCGTATGGTTTGTATTTCTGTTTGGCTTGCGAGGCAGCCATCGCGATCATTCCAAGATTTGTTGACAGCTGAATATGGTATTTGCCTGTCGGTACCGTTCCCGTATTTCCCGATGTACTCCCGATTGCGACCTCTTGCAGAAAACCGGCCCCAACGTCGCATGCGACAAATAAATCCCCGAGCTTGCCTGCCAGCCCAATCTTAATTGCCGATTCAACCTCTGTCTCACTAGAGCTTTGCCCAGCCGACATGGTAACGAACACCAGTAACACTAGAAACACCAGAATCAGTTTGTTCATAAACACCCTCCTGTAAAAACTACTATCATCGCGATTTTTCTTTTGTCACCGCCGGTAGAAAACTTGGTGTTGTTGTTTTCTTGACAACGGCAACTCCGTAAGCGGAAACAACGCAAAATATTAAGACAAGCATCAGAGAGATCGTCTTCATTGGTTTTAATAGCTCGCTAGACTGTCAAACATCACAATAAATTACAAGAGAGGAATCAGGGTCGGACCTGCGATTCTGGAGTCCGCGAAGGAACGATATATTTGTAGCCCATGTGAAGCGTCAGCGGAACGTGGGGTTTCGTGAATTTGATGACCGGAGCGTGTGAAACACGCGGCATATGCCACCGTCTTCGACGGTTCCAGTCAATTTATGATGACGCTTCCCACATCTCGCGATGTGGGCTACAAATATTTCACCGTCTTCGACGGTTCGGTGACATTGGTGAGGTCGGACATCTTCGCGGCTTGCCGCTCTATTTGCGGGGAAGCTGTGCTTCGCCGTTGATCGCCAAACGCTCCTCGCGGCTATGCCGCCGTCTTGGCCCGCGCACGGGAACGGCGGCATAGCCGCGATGAATTTAGTAGGCTACCGGAAAGGCACAGCCTTTCCGCACATCGACCGGTATAACCCGAAAACGAGAGTGAGATGTCGCGAGTCTTGTCCCTGAAAGGGATGAATATAATATCGTAGGGTGAAACCCTACGAATGATTAAACCACCAGCCCGGCTCCCTGAAGGGGAGCAACAATAACGCGAATGTTCGTCCCCTTCAGGGACGGAATCTATTTGATAATAGTTACCCAGGGTTTCACCCTGGGCTATTATATTTGTCACCTTCAGCGACCAAATCGCAGTCCGCCAAGCGGACGACATATTTGTAGCCCCACGTGAAGCGTCAGCGGAACGTGGGGTTTCGTTGATCACCGGAGCGTGTGAAACACGCGGCATAATGCCAGCGTCTTCGACGGTTCCGGTCAATTTTATGACGACGCTTCCCACATCTCGCGATGTGGGCTACAAATATTTCACCGTCTTCGACGGTTCAATGCCAATAATCAACGGCTTTGCGTTTATGGCCGTTCGGGAGGAGACTAAGAGGCATGAAAAAGGTTTCCATTCACTTTTGCTCAGTTTGAGTGATCAAACAAATGATGGCTTCCCGTGTGGCGGCCAAATTGAAAAAAGAAAGCGGCGTATTGGTAGAGATGGTCCACGGCGGGCTCGGCGAGTTTAGCGTCTATATAGATGACAAGAAGATGATTGATACCAAACGCTTTTTGTATCCAGTACCAGGCAGGATCGTTAAAAAGATCCAGGCTCTGCTTACCGAATAGGGTCGCTGCCGTCGCCTTAGACGGTGCTATTGTGTCGCGTACCGACAAGGTGAATGTAGCCGTGGGTTTGAACCCGCGGCAGGATGGCAATGAATTCTCGTCGCGTCAGCGACGACTGAACACCCGCCGCGTTTTATTCAATTGTCGCTGACGCGACAAAATCTGTGATGCCCGGTTTCCGTGGGTTGAAACCCACGGCTACAATCATTTGATCGCTATGCGACCCAGCGGCGCAGCCACAAAACCTAAATTACAATCAGCCGGAAAGGTAGAGCTTTTCCGCAAATCGAGCGGCACACCCGCGAAGAAACCCAGTCGCTATCCGCCTCCGGTTCTGACTTGGAGGGAGGCTTTTTTGACTTCGGATTTGAGCAAATAAAAACTGTTCTGCTATAGTGGCAAGATACGAAAATCTTGAGGAGCCCTTTAAATTCATGAAAAAGTTGTTTACGCTCGCCTTTGTGCTGACAGTGGCGTTTTCCGCGTTTGGCCAGAAGCAAAAGTCTAAGGACGATCTGTATAAAGAGATCGGCACGTTGACGAATACGAAAAAGCAGGATGATATGGCCAAGGCCTATCCGATGGCCAAGGAGTATCTGGAGCGGTTTGGCAAGGATGACAAGGACGAAAAGCTTAAATTTATCTCGATGTTTGTCACGCGTTACCGCGAACATCAGTTTAACGTGGCGCTCGACGCTCATAAGTATGCCGAGGGGTTTGCGCTTGGGCGTGAGATACTCGCCGCGCAGCCCGATAACGTCGACGTCAATATGAACCTGGCCTACTCCGGTTATGACGCAATGAGTCTCAAGGGGGACAAGACCTACTTAGACGAATCACTCGGGTACGCCAAAAAGACGATCCAGATGATGGAGGCTGGTACGATGCCAGCCCGGTTTGCTCCCTTTACGGATAAGGACGAAGCGAGCGCCTTAATGTATTTTGTCGTTGGCAATCTGATGCTCGACAAGGATAAAAAAGAGGCGGCCCATAACCTCTATAAGGCAACTGCGTTTGAGTCCAGGATAAAAAACAACTCGGCCACCTACTATCTTATTGCCACTTGTTATGAGGACCAGTACACGAAATTTGCTGCTGAGATGAAATCAAAGGCTGACAAAAAGATGAGCGACGCGGAGTATGACGCGGCGGCGGCACGCGGATCGAGCATCGTTGACGGCATGATGGATGCATATGCCCGAGCCGTAAAACGAGCCGAGACGGACAAGAATGCCGATGCGGTGCAGTGGAAGCTGCGTCTGGCACAGATCTACAAATTCACCAGGAAAACTGAGGACGGGTTGCCCGAATATATCAATCAGGTAGTCACGACCCCGATGCGCGATCCTGGGAAATAATGGTTAAGTCTCATTGCACTTTTTCCGTCTCGCGCATGAGGCGGGCGACATGGAAAATGTAGTGAACGCCGGAAAAGACGGCAAATGCCGCTACGGTCGTGTAAACCGTCGGCAGGTAAAAGCCGCGAAGATCGGGGTAACTTGCCGCAAACAGGATCATCATCACGCCCACGACCTGAACAAAGGTGCTTGCCTTGCCCAGCCACGACGGTTTGAAACCGCGAAAACCGGTCATAACGTTGATCGCACCGGCCACCGCGACGATCATTACATCGCGGCCGATGACCGTCGCCGTAACCCAAAACGGCACCGGCAAAAACCGGGCTGTTCCCAATACGCTCGGCAGCGTCAGCATTACAAATGCGGTCGTCATCAGCAGTTTGTCGGCGACCGGGTCGATGATCGTACCGAGTTCGGATTCCTGGTTCAGACGCCGCGCGATAAACCCGTCAACCCCGTCCGAAACCCCCGCAATCGTAAACACAATAAGGGCCCATCCCTCGCGATGATAGACGAGCAGGATCGCAAATACCGGTATCAGCGCCATGCGCAGAAACGTTAGTATATTTGGGATCGTGAGTATCTTGGTCGAAACCTGCGAGTCGTTCATTAGAATGCGGAATGCGGAACGCGGAATGCGGAATCAACGTCTGAATAGACAATCAACGAGTTTTGCCGCGGGCGGTGTTTATTGATTTTACCCATATTGCTGTAAGCTGGTTTGCCTCGCCTAATAGATCGGTTACCAGTTCCACTTTAACAATTTTCGCCTCTATAAGCATTTCGATCCAAAATGCCGATTCATCAGTTTCTTCTTCGACGATGCCGAGCTTCGCTATAAAATCCGCATTGGATCTTGCCCGACATGCCGCTCTATAGTTCGCCGGAACCGATGTTCCCGACCGGATGAGTTGCCCACCAATGGTTTTCGCCGTGAGAGTTTTCGGCAAACTTTCGACAAGTTTTATGATTCGAAGCGCGAAACTCTTCGTTCTCGCCTTCAGGTCATCAAATTTGGCCATATCCTTCCGACTATTTCATTCCGCATTCCGCACTCCGCATTCCGCATTACTCACGCGTTCGCAGCTCCAATAATGAGATCTCAGGCGGGCATCGGTATCGCATCGGGACGACGACCGTGCCGATACCGCGGGTAATGTAGATCTGCGAATTTTTGCGGTAGTAGAGACCGGCCTTTAGCTTTCGCTGAGGGAAAAGGCGTTTGGCGTCGTCGCGAACCTTGACCTGCCCGCCGTGGGTATGGCCACTGAGCGTGAGGTCAATGCCCATGCGAGCGGCCTCGCGAAAAATTATCGGGTTGTGGGCCAGCAGCAGCTTCATCTCGTCGGGGTATGAACCCTTCATCGCGGCCGGCAGATCGGTTTTTCCGACCATGTAATCGTCGACCCCGGCAAGCCAAAACGACGCCTTGGGGGCTTCGATCCGCAAGCCTTCGTTGATCAGCATGTTGATGCCTTCGCCGCGAAAGAGGTGCGTGACCAGATCGGCATCGGTCCAATGGTCGTGATTGCCGAGACACGCATAGGTGCCGTATTTTGACTTAAGTTTTCCGAGCACGGCGGCGACCGGAGCAATATATTCGCGCTCGTGCGAGACGTAATCGCCCGTGAGCAGGAAAATGTCGGGCCGCAAACGATTGGCGATCTTGACCGCACGTTTAATGTGTTCGATGCTCGTAAACGGGCTGTGATGCGTATCGGAAAGCTGGACGATCTTAAATCCATCGAGAGCCTTTGGCAGCCGGTCGAGCGTGATGGTAACGCGCTCGAGCGACAGGCTGTTAGCCTCGTCCATCGCGAGTTTGGCCTTTTTCGACCAATTGCCCGCGAGCGCACGGATCGGAGCTTCCGAGGCCACATAGGCAGTGAGCCGTTCGGATAGTTTTACCCGTTTTGTTGCCGTATGTTCCATTAGGTGTATTGGGATTGTAGCGCTTAGGCGAACCTATTACAACGGATTTTATTCAACTGTTGTTCGAACTCGGTGAAAATATCCTCATCGGAACCAATCGGTCAAGGTGACCCGCCAAGCCAGTGGTCGTACGGAAATTACCACACCGCGAGCTGGTAGGCCAATCAACTCCTTGCTAGATCAGTTATCCTTTCCGAGGGAAATACGGGTTGGCCCGGGTCGGGCCGGTTTGGCGATGTGTGGCGGTGGGTTATTTTCCAGTCCTTGCCGATTAGTTTGAAAATAAGCGTCATGCGGCCGGCGGCGTCTTCGAGTTTGCCGTTGTTTTCCTGGGTTTGCTTCCATTTGCAGGTTACAACGGCGGCGGTGCGGCCGAGCATTTCGATACGCAGGCCGGTGATTTCGAGGGAGACGTTCTTTAATTTGGCGTAGGTCGATTCGTTGTTGGTTTTGACGGTGTCCCACCCGATGGTCGCGGAGCCGTTGTTGTTAAAGATCAGCAGGCGGTCGCTCTTTTCATAGGCGGCCATGACCTTGTCGACATCGACCTGTTTAATGCCCTCGACGAGCCGGTCAAACGCATCATGGACACTCTTGCTCGGGTCGGAAGTGCCGGCGGCGGATTTCTGCCCGAAACCGGCGATGGCCAGAACCATGACAAAGAAACTAACGGCGACAAGCTTTTTCATATAAACAAAACCTCTACGAAAATCTTAGACCGTAGAGGTTTGAAAATCAAAAAAGCGGTGGCGTAGTTATTTCTTGATCTTTGACAATGTTTCGATCAGCACCGACGGCTCGGCGCGTTTTTTGTAGTCGGGTTCGATGTAGGCGTAGACTATCTCGCCTTTTTTGTTGACGATGTAGGTTGCCGAAATGGGTAGTTCGGGCTTTTCGGTGCCGTTATATTTTGCCATATCGATGCCGTAACCTTTATATTTTGCATCCGTTTCCGGCGAAAATTGATACACGATGCCGAAACTCCGGGCGACGTTCAGATTAGGATCGCTGAGAACGGTAAATTCCAGCTCGTTCTTTTTGGCGATGGCCATCGAGCGGTCGGGCGGTTCGACCGAGACGGCAACCAGAGTGCCGCCGTTTTCCTTGATCTGCGGCAAACTTTGCTGTAGTGCGTGCAAGTATTTATTGCAAAACGGGCACCACGCCCCGCGATAAAAGACGAGGACCATATTGCCCTGAGCGAGCAGATCTTTGCTGCTCACCATTTTGCCGTGCGAATCGCTTAGGTTAAATTCCGGCATTTTCGCACCGACGTTCAGAGCCGTTTTGGCGGCATCCTCGACAGAGACAAATTTGGCCATCTCCATTTTCATGCCGTCGTCTTTTTTCATAGCTTCGTCCTTGCTCATTTTTGTGTCTTGGGCAAGAGCGGAAATGCTAAAAACCGTGACGGCCAATATGGCTAAATAGATAATTTTTTTCATTATTCCTCCGGGTCTTTTGAATAGGTCTGTGCGAATAATGTCCGCTTTCCATCATTCTATTCCTTTTACACCAAATTGTTTTCGCCGTGCGGCGGCTTTATACGATTTCGTTACGAAAACGTTAACGCTGCACGATTTGGTTTTTTCCGAAAATGAATAATATGCAGAATTACCTAATAAAACAGCCTGTGCGAGGCCACGCGGTGTTAGCGGTACGAATATTGCCTTTGAAATCCGCATAAGTTGAGCATTCACGTTTCAACGACTCTTCCCGAGGACAAAAAAATGATCAGATGGGAGGGAAAGTCTTATGCGTAACACGGGTAAGCTTTTTTGGTTAACCGTTTTTGTAATGACGTTTGTTTTGGGCAGCGTCGTGTTCGTTTTTGGTGCGGGTCGCTCGGCCCGCACGATCAATCTGCCGGATGTCGGCGTCAATACCGACGACGATGAAGCCGACGTGCCGGACACGACGGCGCGTGTCGCCCGAATTAGTTTTCTGCGGGGCGAGGTACAAATACGCCGGACGGGGAATACCGATTGGGAAAAAGCGACGCTGAATCTGCCGATTGTCGAGGGCGACGAACTGGCCACCGGCGACGGGGCGCGTATCGAGATACAGTTTAATAATTTCAGCCATTTGCGTCTCGATGACAACGCTTCGCTAAAGATCGCGGTTCTTCGCAACGAAGGCATCGCGGTCAGCCTGTCACTGGGGTCGATGAGTCTGCGTGTGACCGATATTGACAAGTCGGCGGGCTATATCGAGGTTGATGCGCCGAAAACTACGGTCGCCGTGCAAAAGTCTGGTACCTACCGGATTGACGCAGGTCGTGCGGGCGATACGGATATTCACTTGAGCGTCACCAATGGCGGCGAGGCTCGCGTTTATTCCGACACAGCCGGATTTACGCTCAAATCGGGTCGCGGTGCCCGCGTCTTTATCGACGGGTCTAATTCGGGGGAATGGGAAACGGCGGACGCCGCCCGCCTTTCGGACGAGTTCGACAGTTGGACAACCGACCGCGACGCGATGATCGCAAAGCAAATAAAGGACGCCTACTACGACAAATATTACGACCAGGACATTTACGGTGCCGACGACCTCGACGCCTTTGGCGAATGGGTCCACACCAGCCAGTACGGCTACGTTTGGCGGCCCTATAAAAACTCCCTCAGCTCATATGCCGATTGGTCGCCGTATCGTTACGGACATTGGCGCTGGGTACCGCCCTTTGGCTGGACGTGGGTCAATGACGAACCGTGGGGCTGGGCGACGTATCATCACGGACGCTGGGTTTACGACAGTGGATATTGGGTCTGGTCGCCCTACGGATATTACCGGCCCTCGCATAGCTGGTGGTTCCCGGCACTCGTGGTGATAAATGTTATCAATAACAATGTTTGCTGGTATCCACTGCAATACCATCACCGCTATACGGCTTTTAACAATCATCGGGGCGGCCGCGACGACGATCATCATTACGGAGGAACCGGACGCCCGCCGGGTCCGGGCCCGCGACCGTCGCCGACACCGACGCGTGGCCCCAGGCCGACACGTACTCCCGGTGGGATCGAAAAAGGTCCGGCCACGACTGGCCGCGGAGGAAGGCTAGACGGCGATCCGTCACAGGATCGCGTGCCGCCAAATGGTGTCGTCGCGATGGACGCAAAGGAATTTGGAACAGGGAGGCACGGCGTCAGGACCGCTCCGCCGGTGATCGCTGGTCAGGCACTTTCCAAGGTTCCAACCATAGCTCAGGATTTGCCTGATTATGGTCAGGTCAACCGCCGGATTACTCGCGAGATCGCGACCGATCGACCAAAGACCGACGATGGAGGTAAACGAGTCCAAGTCGGTGCCGCCGACCGCAAGCAGAATGAACCCCTCGACCGCGAGCTGCGCAACACGCGCATGTTCGGCGGCCGCCCGCCGGTCAAATCGGGTTCCGACGACAGCGGCGGCGTGATAACCACTACAAACAAGCCGCGCGAACCGCGCGACACCGGTGCCGTCGGCCGGCCACCGATAAACCAGGGAGGCGGTTCGGGCTTTAAAGATCGAAATCAAAATCCGCCCGAACGCGATCCGGGGACGACAAACGTGACGCCTCGCAAGCAGCCCCCCGTCTTTGACGGCTCTCCGCGAGAAACTCGTGAACCGAAGGTTACACCGACCAAGCCGCCTCCGGTCTTCGATTCCCAGCCCAAAGAAATCAGGCAGCCGAGGGAGAATCCACCGGTCAGACAACCCAAAAACGACCCACCTTCGCGCGACGAAAAACCCCGAACCGAGGCACCCCCGGCCAAACAGCCCCCTCGCACGGAGCCCCCGAGCCGCGAAACTAAGCCTCCGGGCGAATCCCCGAAGCCTCAGCCAAAAAGCGATCCGCCGCCAAAGGTCGACCGCCCGGAGCAGAAAAACCGCAAAGACGGCGAGCATCTGATAGTCGATCTGTAAGAACGGTTCCGCCTTTATTCAAGGACGTACAAGTCAGAACAAGGAGCAAAAAGCTTAAGACGCATTTGCTCCCGTTTTGATCGTTACCCGTTGTAAATCTATCACTGGCTAAGAAAGACGAATCTACGCAGAATCCGCAAAATACGTCAAACCCCGCAAAATCGCATTTACTTCGCGCTCGCGCTTTTGTTAGCGTCAGACGGGGCCGCTGTATTTGTGGCGGCCGTGGTTCTTTGACAAAAAACTTACCGGTAATCGGAAAAACAAGATTATTTGCCCGCGAAATACGCGAATATCACGAATTAAAGATCGAGGTTTTCCTATTCGCTTTATTCGCGCTATTCGCGGGCAAGAACCCATTTTGTTTATCTAAAAAGAATTGCCACGAAAGGTCGAGCCGCCCGCTTACCCAGGCGGTTCCGACAGGTGTCTAATCCTGAATAGGTTGGCAAAATCTTTTTTTAAAATTGCGGGACAAAGGTGGGACAAGCCAGTCAGAACCACCCGCGGTAGCGGGTGGTTGGACGTACGAAGGCGTTAAGCATAGCAAAGGGCCGGTTTCAATAGGCTGACTTCAACCACCCGCTACCGCGCAGGTGGTTCTGACTAACTTGCCAGAAATATCGACCGATCGATCGCCGCCGGATCGCCTACGACGGCGAAGCGGAGGTTTTTCATGTATTTTTTGGCGACGGCCTGAACGTCCTGGGGTTTGACCTCGCGGATGTGGTTGAGGAATTCGAACGAATTTCGCCAGCCGCCGCCGATCAGTTCGTATTCCGCCAGGCTGCGGGCCTGAGTGGCGTTGGTTTCCTGGCCGAGGTAGTAGGTCGTCAAATATTGCCCGGCCATGCCCGAGATCGCGTCGGCGGTTACAGGCACATTTTGCAGCTTTCGGATCTCGTTGAGCATGACACCAACGGCCTGATTGGCGTCGACCGCGGTAACGTAGATGTTTCCCGTGTTGACGGCGGTATTGCCCATGTCCGCGTTTGGAGCATACGACAATTGCCGCTGAACCCGGACCTCCTCAAAAATACGCTGCTGCAAAATCGTCGTCGCGACCCGCATGGCGTAAAAATCAGGCGAGTTGAGCGACGGTGCGTTAAATACACCTTCGACGTAGTTGGTCGGGAGGGCACGTTTGGCGGTGTCGAGCGTCGGTTTTGAGAAATCGAGCGGCGGCAGCGTTTTTGCCTGATAATTTCCTTTTGGCAGTTTGCCGAACGAGCCCGCCACGAGCGTCTTTAACTGCGCTGCGTCGATATCGCCGACAACGACCAGCAGCAGCCGCGAGGTTTGCATCACGTCACGGTGATAGTTTTTCAGATCGTCGACGGTAAAGGAACCAATGGTCGCGACCGTGCCATTTGGGTCGTTAGCATACGGGTGCTTTGCAAAAAGCGTCCGGCTGCTGAGGGCAGCCAGGGCCCCGTCGCCGTCCACCTCAGATTCGCTCAATCTGGTCGAAAGCTGTGTGCGTATACGTTCGACATCCGCCGGAGCAAAGGCCGGGTTGAGCGTGACGTCCGAAAAAATCTCCCAGATTCGGTCAAAACTCTTACGTGTTGACGAAAACGAGAGGACGCTATAGTCCGTACTCGCTCCCGCGTTGAACGCAGCACCAGTGCGGGCCAATTCGCGGCGGACGGCCTGACGCGGAAACTGCTTCCCGGCCTCGATCGCTGAATTTAACATCAGGTCCTCGATGCCCGCATTCTTTTCCGAAAGATTTGCAGCCCCCCCGCGGACAAACAGCCCGACGGCCACGGTCGGAGCCGAGGCTCGCTGCTTCAATATGACCTTGAGGCCATTGACATCAAATTCGGAAACGAGAGCGGCCTGGGCCGATAGATTTTCGATCTTGCCGTTTTGAGCGAAAGCGGAAACCGAGATCACGAGGCCGATTGCTAAAACAAGAATTTTTTGGCGAAAAGAAGTCTTCATATGGATATTTGAAATCAGTGGGTAGCGGCCTTTGCGGTTGAACCGATCAGATCGGCTTCGGTTAGATTTGCCTGGGCTTTTACCGTCGGCGACACAAGGGCAATGCCGACGTGCGGTTTGCCGATGATGTAGGTGTTTACATACCGCGTAATGTCGGCCCGCGAGACGGCGTTCAAATTTTTCTGGTAGCCGCGAAAATAGTCGATGCCGGTCGACGACCACCAAAACCCGAGGGTATGCGTGTATTCGCTCGATCTTTCGCGGTCGTAGAGTTCATTGGCGGCGAGTATCGTCTTCGAGTTTTCCAATTCCTCGTCGGAAAAATAGGTCGGCGAAGCAAATTGGGCGATCTCGGCATAGACGGCCACAAGAGCGGCCTTGGCCTTGGCGGGCGTCGTCTGTAGCACGACATTGATCGGCCCGACGTTTCGCTGGGTGTAATAACCGATGCCGGCGCCTGCCGTAAGGCCCGAATCGACCATATCACGCTGAAACTTCGAATCTGGCTGCGTTAGGATGTACGAAAATACATCGGCCGCGTACGTTGCGGCATTGTCCTTGCCAATCGATGGGCCGTGCCAACCGATGGTAATGGCGATATTTTGATCTTCGCCGCTGTCGCCGGAACGTTTGTCGATGACGACGCCCTCGCTCTTAGGCAGGGGCGGGTGCTCGACAAGCGGTATCTCCTTAAACGGATCAACGGCACGTCGCGGCCAGCTGCCCATGACCTTTTCGGCCATCGCGAAAACCTGCTCCGGTTTGACGTCGCCGGTTACGACGAGCGCGGCGTTGTTAGGCACGTAGTAGCGAGACTGGATGAGCCGCATCTTATCCGTGGTTGCGCTCTGGACCGATTCGCGCGTCCCGATTGGTATCTTGCGTGTGGGATATTTGAAGAAGAGCTTTTCGTTCAGCACGCGATTGAGGTCGGAGTACGGATTGGCGTCCTGACGGTCCATTTCGCCGATAACGACCTTTTTCTCGTCGTTGAGCTCACCCTCGTCAAAAACGGGGTAGCGGATCGCGTCGTTTAGGGTGCGGATCGCCTGCTCTATATACGGGCTGGTCGTCGTGTAGTAATAATTGACAACCTCTTCGCGGGTCGAGCCGTTGTAGACGAGACCGAGATCGCCGATCTTGTCGAGATAGCTCGCGTCGCCGACGCGGGCCTTTAGCGTGGCGGAATTGCCGCATCGGGGATCGGGCATTCGCATTTCGCATCGGCGGAGAATGATCGCGTCGTTCGACTTAAAGAACATGTGTTCGTATAGATGCGACAGACCATTGAGCTCGGGTGGCTCGGTAAACGATCCGTTCCTGACTGCCATCTCAGCCGTCACAATCGGCAAGCTCGAATCCTGATAAACGATCACCTCGAGGCCGTTGGCGAGCGTTTTGGTAAAAATCGGAACGTTAACGTCGCCCGTTTCCGCAACGGCAGGTTTTGCCGCAGACGGCGTTGGCTTGGGCTTTTGACCAAATGTTACGTTTGTGAGAAGCGAGGCCGCGAGAAACGCACTGACAAAGATTTTTTTCACACTTGACTCCAAAATAAATGCCCTCTGCACGGGGCGTTTGTTAAAGCAGAAACTATTTAATAATCTAACATACGAGGAAACAAGGAAACGTATGGAACGCGACAATATGATGCACGGCGCACGAACTGCGTTGAACACTGATTACGAAATTCGGGCATGGGCCGAAAATTTCTTAAAAGAAAAGGCCCGAGCCGATAATACGGCGATGACCGACGAAGAGTTTGAAAAATACTGGCGTTACCACAAACCGGAGATCATGCACGCTGGAGCGGCTGAGGCGATGGCGGCGTATCGCGATAGGGAACGTTAAGCTCGGCATGCTTTTTCAGGCCTGTCCCGCTGTCCCACCTTGTCCCGCTGCTGTCCCACACCCCGGTGGGACAATGTAAACCTTGTAAATAATAAGGTTACTGCCCTGTTTTGATGCTGTTCCGCGAGTTTTTAAAAAAATAATCGCGAGGAAATGCCAGCGCCCGATTTTGCCCGTAACTATTACCAATAAACATCTTATCCGTATTTACTGAAATGTTCTGCGCGCTTCATTTGTGTGACAAAATCTCACAATGTCACACAGCCGTAAGAACCTCGGCGGGGTTTATCATCGATAAATTGTCAAAGATCTTCAGGCGAATAATCAATTCCGCTGACGTTGCAAGGATAGCACAATATTGCATTACAGTCAAGGAAAATAAATCGCGTGGCAGTGCATAAGTTTGAAATTTTTATAAATGCAATGAGTGATCGTCTGACGACGTTCGATTCTTTTCCCAAATCCAAATTCCCAACGTAATCAGACCGCTTACCGCTGGGAACATTGTTAGTATGGCCCAGCCGAAATAAACGATCATGGCTCCGCCCTGCATACCCGCCTCATGAAGTGACATCATTCACAGATAAGCGGAAACCGAGGCAACCACCAGGATGCCCGTAACAACCCATAAGATGCGAAATACAAGCAGCATTAGAATTTCAACTGATGCACTAAGTCACGCTTTTTACACGGTGCGGCTTGTCTCCATTGCTGGTCCCATCGGCTCGACACCCACAAACTTTTCATCTTCGACATTTCGCATCATTCGGGCTATCGGTATCGCGAGGATCGCCAGTAAGACGGCGGCGGCGAACAGGGCAATGGTCGTCCAAGTAAACAGCATTGGCGTCTGCTCTAATTTTTCGGGGTCGACGCTGCCGCCCACGAGGCCTGCGATGATATTTCCGAGCGACGTGGCCAAAAACCAGATGCCCATCATCTGGCCGACGTATCGCCGGGGCGAGAGCTTGGTCATTGAGGAGAGTCCGACAGGGCTGATCGACAGCTCGGCGAAGGTCTGAAACAAATAGCTGATGGTTAGCCAAATGCCTGAGACCTTTATGGCACCATTGGCGGCCAACAGCATATTTGCCGGGAAGATCATTACCAGGAATCCTATGCCGGCCAGCGCTAGTCCCAACGCGAATTTGAACGGACTCGAGATATTGATATTTTTTTTACCTAACCAGAGCCATATGGCGGCAAACACCGGAGCAAAGATGATGATAAAGAACGAGTTGATCGACTGGTACCACAAAGCCGGAACTTCGAACGATCCCCATTGCCGATCGGTGAAATCCTTTGCGAACAAGTTGAGGGAGGTAGGCGCCTGTTCAAACGCTGCCCAAAAAATAGCGGCCGCAACAAACAGGACCCCGATGACAACCACACGCTTATATTCGTCACCCTTCAGGCCGCCGAAAGTAAATATATAGAGGAAGTAAACGACGCCGATGGCGCCCAAAAAGTAGGCCCAATAGGTACCGATCACCTGTGGATTGATCGTAATGATGTGCAACGATGCCAGGAGAACGAGCGCCGCCAGCAGAGCACCGCCCACGATGAGAACGAGCCTTGTTTGATTTTCGCGTTTTTGCTGGGCGACGGGATCCGCCAGCCTTGTAGGCTCCATACCCATATCGCCCAGCGTTGCTTTCGCCCGGAGCGTGTACCAGATCAAACCTGCCAGCATCCCGACCGCTGCGATACTAAATCCCCAGCCATATCCGACCTTTTCTCCAAAAAAGCCTGTAAATAATTGTCCTGCGGTCGCACCCGTATTGATGCCCATGTAAAAGATCGAAAATCCTGCGTCGCGTCGTGCTCCGCCTTCGGGATAGAGGTCGCCAACGATTGCGGAGATATTCGGCTTGAGCAAGCCGGTACCTAGCACGATTAATATCAGGCCGATGAAGAACGGCGTCTGCGTCGCCATTAATGATGTCAAGCCAATGGAAACGTGGCCCAGCATGATGAGTATCGCGCCATACTGGATCGAGCGACGCAGTCCAAACAACCTGTCGGCGATCCACCCGCCCGGAAGCGAGGAAAGGTAAACGCTCGAAGCATATATCCCGACTATGGCCGATGCCTGCGACCGTTCGAAGCCGAAACCGCCGTTCATCACCGCCGTCGTCATAAAAAGGATCAGCAGCGGCCTGATACCATAGAACGAAAACCGCTCCCACATCTCGGTAGCAAAGAGTGTGGATAGTCCGACCGGGTGCCCAAAGAAACCGCGCGAGGCCGCTGGATTGAAGTCGTCTGCCTTAGAGTTCATCAATATTCCCCTTTTAATGTTAAAATTTTCCTAACGAGTTAGGCGTCAATATAGCAGATAAATCCGACAACGAAAAGGAAAATTATGACAAAATCACATTTCTTAATACTTGCGATCCTTGCTATTACGGCTTTCGGATCAGTTTCTGTTAATGCGCAAACGGGTCGCAAATCGGTCCCGGCGGCCGAGGTCAACGGCACGTTTCGCCACAGCTTTACCGGGAAAAAGTTTAAGGGATCATCGAGCGATATCAAGATCTGGGCCGTCGGCGGCGGTAAATTAAAGGTCGGCTTTGACCTGATCTACCCGCATCTCGACGGCCAGGGCAATCTGACCGCCAACACCGGCACGGGCGTGGGCGAAGCGACGATCACCGGCGACACCGCTGTTTACGAATCCAACGAATACGGCCCATGCAAGATCACTATCAAATTCGTAACGCCGGGAACGATCAAGGTCAGTCAGGACGGCACCGACGCCAATTGTGGCTTTGGCTTCAACGTCACCGCCGACGGAACATATAAGAAGGTGGGCAGCAAAAAGCCGAAATTTGATACGAAATAGCGACGATGGAATTGTTCGACCAACTCGGAGCGGAGATCGAAAGTCTCTGGCTCGAAAAGAATTATAATGAGGAACTACTGCCTGCGGTCGCCAAGGACACGCTGAAGCGTGCGGATCTGCCCTCAAAACTCTCGGCCTGGGACGTGGTCGAATGGTCGCTCAAGCAGACAGATCTGCCGCGGCAGCGTGATCCGCGAGGCAATTTTGGCGATCCGCCGATCACGGTTTTTTCGGGTCCGCGATTTCATATCGACATTTATTTTTGGTTTGAGGGCACGACCGGAATTCATCAGCATGGTTTTTGCGGGGCTTTTCAGGTGCTGCTTGGGTCGAGCATCCATAGCTGGTACGAATGGGACCGGCACGAGGTGGTCAATACATTTGCCGAGACGGGAGAAATGCGGCTTAAAACGTGCGAGATCCTTGAGGTTGGTGATGTTCAGGAAATATGGGCCGGAAATCAGTATATCCACGCTCTGTTTCATCTCGATCAGCCATCCGCGACAATTGTCGTCCGGACGGACCGCTCGCCGCTGCATCTGCCGCAATTTGAGTATCACAAGCCCTCGCTTGCTCTCGATCCTTTTTTCGAGCAGGAAACCGCGACGAAAAAGCTCCAGATCGTGTCCGCCCTTATCCGTGCCAAACGCCCGGACGCCGATAGCCAAATTATTGATCTCCTCAACAGGAGCGATCTGCAAACTTCCGTTTCGATACTCAGCCAGCTTCGCGGCCTGTTGCGGTCAAATCACATGAGCCAGCTCTTCAAACTAGAGGGGCCGAAGGCGCGGTTTGATGCCTTTCTGAGCGTCGTCCGTGAGCGTCACGGAGCACTTGGCGACACGTTGGCCGCAGTCTTTGACCACCGTGACAGGCTCGACGACATTCTCAACCGCCGTGATTTTGTGACCAATCCGGAGCATCGCTTTTTCATGGCCCTGCTGCTCAACGTTGACGAACGGACCCGCATCCTCGGCCTCGTCAAACACCGTTTCCCCGATACGGATCCGGTCGAAAAGGTGCTCGACTGGGTATTCGACCTCGCCGAAACCCGCGTCGTCGGCGTCGAAACTCCAAACGCCCTCGGCATTCCCGATTTTGGCGACCCGGAAATGTTCGTACTCGAAAATATGCTTCACGGAAAGACGGATGAGGAGATCAGGCAGGCATTTTCCGCCGAAAATCCCGGCGCCGAGATCGGCGAGGCGATCGCGAAAATACGCGAAGCTGTTATTTTCCGGCCGCTTGTGTAGAACAGGCTGCGAGCCTGTTCGTCAACGCAGTTATCATTAAACTTGTTTATATCGAAGCCGCTCGACAGACTCGGCAGTCTGCCGTACGTTTGCGGGAAATTCTCGATTAATTTACACTAATTCTGTACGCCCTTGTAGCTCAACGGTTAGAGCAGCGGACTCATAATCCGTTGGTTGTAGGTTCGAATCCTACCGAGGGCATACCCAAAAATAAAGACCCGATCTCACCGGAGCGTCACTCATCCGCCCTTCTTTCGGTCGCGTCCTTTCGACAATAGGCCGCCGCGAACGTACCGCCACGGCCTACGCCCTGACGAATCGATAAAGACCCTATGCAGATCAGAAATTTAACCGCCCACGGGTACGATCTGTCATCTGGAAGCGGTTATGAAAGAACGACAAAAGTCGTTCACATTCAGCCCAAACAAATTACGGACATCAAAATGATGTCCGTAATTCATTGAATAAATTGGCTCCGCAGGTAAGACTCGAACTTACAACCCTTCGGTTAACAGCCGAATGCTCTGCCATTGAGCTACTGCGGAATATCGCCCTTTCGGGCGAACTTAAAGATTAGAAATTTCGGCCGCAGTTGTCAAGTTTATGTGAACCGGAGTGTGTATCCCGCTGGCATTTGTCGTTTTAGCTTGCCACCTCGATCGATACTCGTCTAAAATTGTTTGAAAATGGCCAACGCAAATAACAAAACCCAGATCACCGAGGCAAGCGCCGAGGATTTTTTGAACGCAGTCGCCGACGAACAACAGCGTGCCGACAGCTTCAAAATAGATGAAATAATGCGCCGCGTCACCGGCAAAAAGCCGAAAATGTGGGGCCCCGGAATTATAGGCTATGGCCTGCGGCACCTGAAATACGACTCAGGCCGCGAAATGGACTGGATGGTCATCGGCTTTTCGCCACGCAAGGGCAATCTCACGCTTTATGTCGGCCTCGGAAGCGACAACAGTTACGATGACCAACTAGAGCGCCTCGGCAAACACAAGACCGGAAAAGGCTGCCTGTACATAAATAAGTTGTCAAATATCGATGAAGCCGTTTTAGAGGAACTAATTTCAGCCTCGTTTAGTCAGAACCGTGAGCGATAGCG
>JANYIL010000280.1 GCA_025362075.1 Chloracidobacterium sp. | reverse complement strand
GGTCGCTCCCCGACGCCATCGCCATGGCGCAGGAAGCCGGCCGTAAATACGTGACCATCGCGAGCCGGGTTCTCGCCGGCAAATGAGCGACGACGCGTCGCCCGAGAATATTCCCGGGCCGAGGGTCCCGACAGGCGCGGTTTCCCGCGAAATTCCAATCATCAACAAACGCGGCCTCCACGCGCGGGCTTCCGCAAAAACGATCTGCCCTCCGATCATCGTAAACGCGATATTTCCTGCCGCGTCGATGCCTACCAGATCGGCCCGTTTACCTACCTCGATTGCCCCCCGATCATTCAACCCTAACAGCCTGCCCGGATTAGTTGACGCCATTTTCGCAACCTCTACCTCGGAAAATCCGAGACTTAGCATCCGCCGCACCGCATCGTGCATCGTGATGACCGAACCCGCGATGCTGCCGCGTTCGTTCTGCGTGCGGCCATCCTCAACCGTTATCGTCTCACCCCACAATGCATATTCGCCGTCGCCAAGCCCCGTGGGGGCAACCGAATCGCTGATCAACGACACATTATCCGGCGTCTTGCTTCGGCAAGCCACTCTCACCATATCAGGATGCACATGGATGCCGTCCGCAATGATGTCGAACGTCACATCCCGCTTCGCCAGCCCCCAGCCCGCAACGCCAAGATCACGGTGATGAACACCCGTCATGGCATTAAAAAAATGCGTCATGTGCCGAGCCCCCGCCGCATAGGCCCGTTCAAGCGTTTCGGCATCGGCGCGAGTATGCCCAATAGACACTATCCAACCATCAGCAACCAGCTCCTCGATCAACTCAACCCCGCCATCGATCTCCGGCGCCATCGTCGTCATATGAACACCATTCTGCAATCTTGGCAGACCGCTAGCTCCCCTCCTTACAAAGGAGGGGTGGTCGCCGCTCTGGGCGGACGGGGTGGTTCTCTCTTTCGCGTCACGAAAATACTCCGGTCTCAGTGCCCCGCACATCTTTTCGTTAGCAAACACCCCCTCATAATGCACGCCCACCGCCTGAGCGACGGCCTTCCCTTTCTGTAACTCCATCAAACGATCTAACTCATCGATCGTCCGCCGATAATTCTCATCCGAATCCGGCACCACCGTCGGCATCCACGCCGTAACCCCATTTTTCGCAAGAAACGCCGCAATCTTCAGCAACCCCTCGGCATCCGCCTCATTAACGTCGATCCCCACCGCTCCGTGAATATGAACGTCCACAAATCCCGGAAAGACAGTTACCAATTCATAATCGCTCCCCCCCTTTCTCGAATCGGCATGAGAAAAGACTTCAATGTCTCCACCCTCGACACCGATAGAAGCGATTTGCGAGATATGGTCAAACAGCACCATGCTCGAATTTAGAAACGAAATGAAATTCATATCTAATTATCCGCTCACAAGGCATTCCCGCAAGATAAAAAAGCGCGTCGCATCTTATTAAAGATACGACGCGGTTTAAATCGAATGCCTTGTACTAGAAGCTGAATTTAATTCCAAGTTGCAGAGTACGCGGGTCTCTGACACCAGAAACAACCCCTAAACCAGAAACGGCGCCAGTGGTAGCATTTACAGTATGAGGCGTCGAAGCCGCCACATTCAAAGTGGTAAAGTTAGTGTGATTAAAGACATTAAATGCCTCGCCTTTAAGCTGTAACTTCTTCGTCTCACCAAAGTGAAAATTCTTCGTCAACGTAAAGTCGACACGCTTAGTTGGCGGACCATTAATGATTCCTCGCGACGAGGTGCCGGGAGTCGCCGTAGCCGAAGTCGGGCTCGCCGACTGGAAGCAACTGTAATTAAAATATTCTTCAAACGTATGCTTTCCGCCCGAATTAGGATCGCAAAGTAGATAGGGACGCCCTCCTGCTGGTGAACTGCCATTCAAGAATCCAAGCCCGGCCGGATCGTAAGCCGAGTAGGTGGCGGTAAATGGAATCCCGGTCTGAAGCGTGACGATTCCCGACGCTTGCCATCCTGCTAATGCAGTGCCAACAAAGCCGTGGTGATGCTTAAAAAATGGTAGTTCGTAAATATAATTGGCAACAAATACGTGGCGGCGGTCTAACTGAGAACGTCCGTAGTCCAGTCTGGTGGTATAAACGTCCATTGGAGCACTCGAACGATCCGTCTGATTGTCGGTAAGGTTGTGGGCCCACGTGTATGCAACATTCAATTCCGAACTACCGGAAAATACTTTCCGACCTGAAACCTGCAGACTATGGTAGTTTGAATTGAAACGCGGCGAAACCAACGCAATACCGCGCCAACCACGATAGGGTCTAATTTGGTCGAGTATTAATTCACCCGCAGCCGAGGTAAACGGAATAGGTAATCCCGTCACAGCGTCTTTTGCCTGACAGGGAACCGTTGGAGTCGTTGACGCTCCGACTGCACACGTAGAGGCAACAGCCGCTCCGGCAGGCAGATTATTAAGATCTTCAATGCCGATCAAATGCGTTCCCTTGGAACCGTAATACCCGACTGTTACCATCGTGTTATGTCCAAAATCATGTTGAATATCAAGCGACCAGTGCTGCATGTATGGAGTCTTATAGTCAGTGTCAACCGCACGAATGATTCCCGGAGGAGCCGCTGACACGACAACAGAGGTAGCACCTGGTGTCGGATTAGCAATATTGACTCCACTCACGGTCACCGTTTCCTGATAAGGCGGATTGGCTCCGAGGTGGAGTTCCAAATTGCCAACAAGCGTTTGTTCGTGATAGATACCGTATCCCGCTCGAACGGCTGTCGTGCCCTTACCAAAAGGATCCCAAGCTATACCGACGCGCGGAGCGAAGTTCTTAGTTGGCGATTTAAACACATATTTGCCATAGGGCGACGCGGTCGGTGTGCAATTGTATGCCGCAGGTCCAGTCTGAAAGTTCTGAGCGTTGACTATGATACCGTCGCACCAATTTCCGCTGCCGATAACACGATTTCCCGCACCGGTTACGAGCGGTGCATTAGCCTTATTGTAAAGTTTCGGGTCAAAATTTGTTAAAAACCCGTTTTTATCATAAGGTGCTCCGAAGAATGAATATCGGACACCGAGATAAACCGTTAAACCAGGTCTCATTCGATACTCGTCCTGAGCATAACCTTCGAAATTTCTTTGTCTAAAATCTGCCGTCAGATCGTATTTGCTCTGTGTAAACGACGCATTTGTTCCCAGGAGAAAATTAGCAAAGCTTTGCTCCGAGGTCTGCTGACCGGTGGGGCATGCAATCGGGGCGTTAGCAGCATCCACGCAAACCAGCCCTTGGGTCGGACTTGCTGCGGTCGTATTATTGAACCCGCTGAACGATCCCTGGTTTGTTCCGCCGAGCAGGTTTTCATTCTTTCGATATTTCGAGTACTCCGCACCAAACTTCGTTGTATGGTTTCCCGCTATAATAGTAACGTTACTGCCGAAAGCGTTTTTATTCGAAAAATTATTGTAGGCTCCATTGGCTGTAAGAGCATTAAATCCGGAAATCGACAGCGTCGGATTTCGATCGTCAGTGATCGCGTAGGGAAAGTTTGTCGGAATAGTCGTTGAGCTTCGCCCAATCAATCCAGTTGTGCGGCTAAGAATCGCACCATACGCATGGTTATATCGAGCCTCGATAATCACTCGAGGGCTGGCCACGTAGGTCGCCTGAAAGGTTTGAGTGCGCCCGGGCGAATCGGTTTGGGACGTAGAGACATTTGGGATACTCGATCCGCTCGAGAAGAGCGAATTTACGTCACGCGTTGGAATTACATCTCGTTCATATCTGTAATAAGCCGACAATTTTGATGTGATTGACGTGTCGATCTTTAATATCTCCTGATGAAAGTCAGCTCGACCGCTAGCCGGATCCACTAAACTGAAAGGTGCCGACGTAGGAGGTTTAACGTTTTGGTAAATGCCGTTAAGATAAGCGGCAGAAACTGGATTTATAGTGGCGACCGACGCAAAGGGAGTACCTGCCGGCAATATCTGCGTACAAGTTCTGGTTGTGCCGTTTATCGTACCGCTAAGGCAGATCGGCACTGAAAAAACACCGGCGCGCAAGCCCGCATTTGGCACCTGTGAACTCAACGTCGGAAAACGCCTGTCTCTACGTTGCTCTTCAGAAAAGAAAAAGAAGGTTTTCTTTACTTTACCAAACATCCCCGGCGTTCCGGGGTCCAACTCGCCAAAATTTAGAAAATACACGGGGCCGCCAATCGTAAACCCAAAGTCATTGTAACGAAACGGCGCACGCATGGCCTTTTGAGCACGGCATTCGGGCGTAATGTCGAACCGATGGCCATAACCGCAGTCGCGGCCAAAAGCAGGGCCATTCGAGATCGCGTTTCCGGTGGTTCGGTTTGTAAGAAAATCATTAGCGTTCAGCCGCTCGTTGCGCCAGAATTCATAGCCCGAACCGTGAAATTTGTCCCCTCCACTTCGGGTAACAACGTTGATCTGACCGCCGCCGCTTTTGCCGGACTCGGCCGGGTAAAGCGAACGAAGGACCTTGAATTGGCCGATCGAATCTATACTCGGATATGCCTGAATAGTAAGATTCGATCCACGATCGGTTATATCAGCACCGTCAACCGTCCAGGTGTTCGAACTGCTTCGTGAGCCATTAACCGAGATAGGAACTGTGTTAGCCTGTCCCGTCGGATTCGTCGTCCCGACATAGACCTGGTCAGAAAGGTTGGCAGATACGCCAGGTGCGAGAGTTACGAGCTGAACGAAATTACGGTTATTGACAGATAATTCCCGTACCTGATCGCCGTTGATAGTAGTACCTGCGGTCGGCGTACTAAGCTCAATCCCTACAGCATCTGCGGTAACCGTTACCGTCTCGTCGATCTTGCCCGCGACAAGCGTAACTGTAATCTCGCGGCGCTGTCCGACATCTACCTTCACCTCATTATTGACCGATTTCTTGAAATTTGGGGCCTCGACGGTAACCCTATAAGTGCTAACGCGAATATTGGGTACTGAAAACTCCCCATCGTCGCCTGTGGTAATAGTTCTAACGACCAAATTACCTTTTGACGGGTCGGTTATGGTGACCGTTGCGTTCGGTACGCCCGCACCATTAGCATCTCGTACGGTTCCGGTAATGTTTCCAGTAATGTCCTGAGCCACAACTAATCCGCTCATGCACAGTGATAAAACAGCGATAAACAAAGCCACGCTCAATGTTTTCTTATTCATATTCTTTCGTCCTTCTTCGATTTTTTTTGCGAGATTACAATGGCAATCCATAAGAAATATTTACGTTGATGGAGATTTATTCAAATTTTCGTTATCGCAACATCTGCCAAAAATACTTACAATTCTAGCCAAATCGTTGATAGTAAATGGGTTGCCCGCGAAACTGTGAATTTGAAATTGCTTATATCTCTAAACTACTCATTTATAAAGCAAATATAATGCCCGACGCCGGGCAAAATCTTCATTTTTTAAGTTAACCGCTTTTTCGATATTTTCGGGCGATTCGCCGCGTTTCATAAGCCCGAGAATTTCGGCATTTACGAGCAGGCGGCCGTATTTTTCGACCTGCCAATCGGTCGGATAGAGTTTGCGTAACGCGGCCGCGATCTCGATGCCGGTACGGACGGAATTGAACGCATCGCGGTTTGTAATGATCATGTTGATGCCGCCGCAATCTTCGTCTTTGAAGGTCGATGCGTTCGGCTTGAAGCGGATCGGGACAAAGCGAATGCCTTTGATGCTGCGTTCATTCAGGTATTTAGCCAACTTCTGCCCATCGAGCCACGGTGCTCCGACGACCTCGAACGGCGTGTCCGTACCGCGTCCAACGCTGACATTTGTGGTTTCTAACAAACCGATGCCCGGATAAAACGTAGCCTCGGTCAGCGAACGCATGTTCGGGCTGGGGTTGATCCAGGTCTGCCCGGTCTCGTCGAACCACATCGACCGCGACCAGCCGTCCATCTTGATAACGCGGAGATCGGCACCGATCTTTCGCTCGGCGTTCATCATTGTGCCAAGTTCGCCGATCGTCAGTCCGTAGCGGACCGGCGTCGTGTGAGCGGCAATGAAAGAAAGCTGGCTCTCGTCGGCCAGCGGGCCTTCGAACGAGCTGCCATTGATCGGATTTGGCCGGTCGAGGATGAAAACGGGCTTGCCATATTTTGCCGCCTCTTCCATCACGTTCTTGAGCGTTGCTGTGTAGGTGTAAAATCTCGCCCCAATGTCCTGAATATCGTAAATGATCGCGTCTAAGTCCTTGATCTGCTCAGGTTTAGGTCGCCGAGTCTCGCCGTAAAGCGAATAGATTGGCAGACCTGTTTTTTCGTCAACCGAATCGCCCACCTTTTCATCCGCCTGTCCGCGAATGCCGTGTTCGGGCGAGAACAAAGCGACGAGCTTTACATTCGGCGCCTCTTTCAGAATATCAATAGTCTGCTTCCCCGCCAGATCGCGGCCGGTGTGGTTGGTCACAAGCCCGACCTTCATACCGTCAAGCTGTTTGAATTTGTCGCGTTCCAGAATGTCGATACCGTTTAGGACCGGGCCCGGAGCCACGCCCGGACTAAAACCGGGCATCATAATCGGGGTACCGGCTGGCAGCGTAACGATCTGGTTTCCTTGGGTCGCACGGCTTGCCGCCGCGACTACTTCCCGAAATCGCGGCATCTGTGCGGCCACAGCCGCGTTGTATTCGGCTTCGGCTTCCATGAATTTCTCAATCGGCGTATCTTCAATCGCCGACGCAACAACCGTCGCAACCTTTGCCCGGATCGGCGTCACATCTCCTTTCCCATCCGGATGGACCCGATTTGAAAGAAAAATAACAAACGTCTGCGAGACCCGGTCGATCCAGATGCTCGTTCCCGTAAATCCCGTATGCCCAAACGACCCAAGCGGAAAAAGCTCACCGCGATTCGACGAAAACGACGTATTCATGTCCCACCCAAGCGCTCGCGTATCGCCCGTTTCCGAAACGACATTCGGAGCGGTCATTCGAGCAATCGTCTGTGCTGACATGATCCGCTTGCCCTCAAGAATGCCGCCGTTCAGCAGCATCTGACAAAAACGCGAAAGGTCGTCGCCTGTAGAGAAAAGCCCAGCATGTCCGGCTAGTCCATTCATCCGAAATGAAGTTGGATCATGTACCTGACCTTTTAGTATTCTATCTCCACTTTTGTCGTCGCCTTGAAATGTAGAACCAAGATAACTGTTCTGACCTCTTACGTTTTCCGTTGGAGCAACGCGCTGTGCTTGAGACTTTGTGAAACAAAACAGAGAATTTATCGGCTTACAATAAAAGTCAGTCTTGTTGTCGAGTGTCTCACCGTCACGCAAAAATGCTTGCATGAAAATCGTATCTTTCATTCCAAGTTTCTGATTTAGCTCGTCATATACTCCCAATTCTAATTGTGGCAAAATTCGATTGGTTATTTCCCCCAGCACAATAAACTCAATATCCGAATAAACAAACTTGGTCCCCGGCGGTGTCCGCAGCTTTTCTTTTTTGAGAGCGGCGAGCATGCCGTCGCGACCGGTCCATTTTTCTTTGAGGTCGAAATCGGGAGCGTAGCCTGATGTGTGCGTCAGGAGTTGCTGGATGGTGACGCGCTTGGCCTGGGCGTCGTCGATGTCGGGAATATACATTCCGATCGTATCCGATAGCCGCAGTTTGCCATGCTCGACGAGGATCATGATCGAGGTCGTCGTCGCAACGACCTTTGTGAGCGAAGCGAGGTCGAATATCGTATCGAGCGTCATTGGCTCGATCGTTGGAACCAGCGAGCGGTTCCCATAAGCCTTGCGAAAAACGATCTTGCCTTTATGCCCGACCAGCACGACCGCTCCGGGCATTCTTTTGTCTTTTATGGCTTCCGCAACCAAAGCGTCGATCTGATTGAGCTTCGCCGCGTTCATCCCGACCGTCTGCGGCGGCGCAACCGGTAACCCTTGCGAATACGCAATCGATGAGAAAATTAACGCAAAGACGCAAAGGGGCTGAGACGCAAAGGATTTAAAGAATATTCCTTTGTTCTCCTTTGCGGCTCTGCGTCTTTGCGACTTTGCGTTAAAAAATTTCTGTCTCATCGCTTGGCTTTCAATTCCTTTTCTCGCACGACGAAACTTTCTTTACACAACGCCACAAATTCCTTCGCGATCGGCGAGAAATATCCGCCTCGGAGCCGAGCCAAACCGAGTTCCCAGTTGATCTCGGCTCCTTCGATAAGCCATGAAACGAGCCGGCCTTCGCGAATCTCGTCGGCGATGGTTTTCTGCCCTGTGGTACCGACTCCAAGATTAGCCTCGACCATTTGGTTGACCGCCTCCTGGCGAGAAAGCTCCATGACGACATGCGGGCGGACATTGGCGGCGTTGAAAAAATCGTCGATCATCCGCCGCGTGTTGCCGCCGCGTTCGCCGAGGATCAGCTTTTCACCGGCCAGGGCTGCGGCGCTGATGTATTTTTCGTTCGCCATCGGATGCGTCGGATGTGCGATCGCAACGATCTCGTCACTAAACAGCAGGTCGGTCGTGATGCTTGAATTTTCCACCGGAAGCGAGACAAATGCGATATCTATCTCGCCATGCATGATCTTTTCGACAAGCGTCGCGCTGGTTCCGGCGGCGACGGCGATCTCGGAATTTGGAAATTTTTGACGGAGTTTCTGCAATATCCCGGGCAGTTGCTGCGCCGCAAATTCCGCTGACGCCGACCCGATCCTGAGACGCCCGTGCTCGACGCCACCGAGTTCGGCGATCTCAGCGAGGGCCGTATCGTGTTCGCGAAGTATCTTGCGCGCGCGGTCGAGCAGATATTCGCCCGCCTCGGTCATGATCACGCGGCGCGGCGTTCGCGTGAACAGCGGCAGCCCCACCTCGTCCTCGAGCTGCCGGATCTGCATCGAGATCGCCGCCTGGGTCACGTTTACCCGCCGCGCACCGGCGGTGAAGGTCTTTGCCTCGGCTATCGCCAAAAACGCTTTTAGCTGTCGTATTTCCATATCTGTTTTGCGATTAGAATATCTTATTGACTACATAAAATCCGTTAAATTTGATTATATGTCAAGTTTTCAGAAGAATAGAAGTAGATTTTTTTCGCCGGACGAATTTTTTAATGCCGCAGCCGAACCCAAATCGCGTCAGCAAACAGCGCCCGTACCAGTACTTCCTGGGCGTCGACGGCGGCGGGACCAAAACCAACATAGCGATAATGAATGGGGCTGGCGAGGTTATCGCCGAGGCCTCGGGGGGGCCGTCAAACCCCTTGCGCGTCGGCGTTGAGACGGCGGTCACAAATATTATGAAGGCCGCCGATTCCGCCTGTGACCTGGCCGGGCTCTCACGCGGAGATATCGTCGCGGCCACACTGGGCCTCGCCGGTGTGCGGCGGACAGACATCCGCGAACGCGTACGTGAGAGCTTTATCGAGCGCTATCGTGTCCGCAAGACCCACGTCACGACCGACGCCGACATCGCTCTTTATGGCACAACCCTCGGCAAACCGGGTGCCGTTGTCATCGCCGGAACCGGCTCGATCTGTCTCGGCATCAACGATGATGGGGTAAAGGCTATAGCCGGCGGTTGGGGCCCGATCGCCGGTGACGAAGGCGGCGGACGCGGCATCGCGGAGCGTGCCCTGCACAGCATCGCAAAAGCCTCGGACGGACGCGGGCCGTTGACAAAATTGAGCGAGCAGGCAGCCGGTTATTTTCGTGCATCCAATGTCGAGAATCTGATCGGAGCGATCTATGCGCCGCAAATGGACAACAGCCGCATCGCCGGTTTTGCCCGCCTCGTCGTGGAAACCGCCATCGAAGGTGATAAAATCGCCGTTGAAATAATCAGCGAAGCAGGCCGTGAGCTCGGCACCGCCGCCGCTGCCGTGCTAAAACGCCTCGGCCTGACAAAACAAAGGGTACCTATCGGCTGCGTCGGGAGCATCTTTATGGCAGGCGACCTTTTGACCAGACCAATGGTCGAGCTGATCAACGAAACAGCCGCAAAGGCGTATTTGCAAGAGCCGCTCATGCCGCCGTCCCATGCCGGAGCGTTGATGGCGATGAAAAATGGCGTTAATGGAAAGACCGGCAAAAAAACGTAAATGCTTCCAGTCACCGAACAGGAAAATCCCAAAACCGTCGCGATCGACACCGTCCCGACGCTCGACGCGGTACGGCTGATCAATGACGAAGACAAAGCGGTCGCCGACGCAGTGGAAAAGGTCTTGCCCAAGATCGCCGCCGCCGTGGACAAAACCGTGGAACGGCTCCAAAATGGTGGGCGGTTATTTTATATTGGGAGCGGCACGAGCGGACGGCTTGGTGTACTTGACGCGTCCGAGATCCCGCCGACATTTGGCGTGTCATACGACCTTGTCCAGGGCGTTATCGCCGGAGGCTACGACGCTCTTTATAAAGCGACTGAATCGAGCGAAGACAACCGCGAAGCAGGAGCGGAAGACCTGAAAACCCGAGGCGTAACGGAAAAAGATGCGGTCATTGGGATCGCAGCTTCGGGACGAACGCCTTACACTATCGGGGCCGTCGAATACGCTCGTGAGCTTGGTTGCTTTACGGCTTGCATTACATGCGTTCCCGAGTCGGCGATCACAACGGCGGTCGACATCGCAATTGTCCCGGTCGTCGGCCCCGAGGCCCTCACCGGCTCGTCTCGCATGAAGGCCGGTACGGCGCAAAAGATGGTGCTCAACATGATCTCGACGGTCGCGATGATCCGGCTCGGCTACGTCAAAGGCAACCGCATGACGAACGTCAAACCGTCGAACGCCAAACTAAAAGAGCGGGCGTTGCGCATCTTGATGGCAGAAACAGGTCTGGGACAAACGGCGGCGAATACTCTATTAGATGAAGCGGGCGGCGACCTACGGGTCGCGATAGTGATGTTTGGTGCAAATGCAAACCGAACGTTGGCAGAAGAGGCTCTGAAAAATACCGGTTTCGCGGTCGAAAACGCGATAGCGGCCATTCAAGAATAATATGGGATTCTCAGCACTTGATTACGCAGTACTCGCACTTTATCTGGTCGGCATCACCGTTTTCGGCGTGCTTTTTCGCAAATCGCAAAAAACAGTTAAGGATTACTTTGTCGGCGCCAAAAATATCAACTGGGTTGTCATCAGCCTTTCTATCGTCGCCACCGAGACGAGCACACTGACACTGATCGGCGTACCGGCTATCGCTTATGCGAATTTTGCGCATCCTGAGCAGGGCGGCAACTACACTTATTTACAGGTCGTCGTCGGCTACGTTATCGCCCGTTTTATCATCAGCTTTTTGTTTATTCCGGCTTATTTTAAGGGCGATCTGATGACGGCGTACACGCTACTCGAAAATCGCTTTGGAGTTTCGGTCAAGAATTTTGCGGCGTCGCTGTTTCTGATCATGAGGGCATTGGCCGAGGGCGTGAGGATCTACGCGGCGTCGATCGTGCTGACGGCTGTGCTCGGAAGCTCACTGCCCGATTTTCCAAATCTGACGCTTTGGTCGATCGTGATTGTCGGCGTTTTAACGCTCGTTTACACATTTGAGGGCGGTATCGCGGCGGTCATTTGGACCGATCTGATCCAACTTATTATTTATATCGGCGGCTCGCTCGTCGCGGCGTATATGCTGCTGACGCTCGTGCCCGGCGGTTGGGCTGAGATCTACTCCCAAGGTGCGGCGGCGGGCAAATTTCAGCTATTTTCGTTCGACCTATCGCTCAATCTGCCGTTCACATTCTGGGCTGGATTGCTTGGCGGCACATTTTTGACGATGGCTTCGCACGGCACCGATCAGCTGCTGGTGCAAAGACTTTTGACCTGTAAGAACGAAGGCGACAGCAAAAAGGCGTTGATCCTAAGTGGCTTTGTCGTGATGTTTCAGTTCATATTGTTCCTCACGATCGGCGTGATGCTGTTCGCGTATTACAAATTTTTTCCGCTTTCGACCGCGATCACGAGCAACGACGAGATATTTCCAAAATTCATCGTCGAACGCCTGCCCCACGGCATTTCGGGCCTCGTCATCGCCGCAATTTTCGCCGCGGCAATGTCGAATCTGAGCGGCTCGCTCAATTCGCTCGCTTCGACAACGGTGCTCGATTTTTACAAACCGCTCATCAACCCGAACGCCAGCGACGCATCGCTACTCAAACTCTCCCGTTGGCTGACCGCCGCGTGGGGCGTTATCCTGATATTTATCGCTATCATGGCACGCGGATGGGGCTCGGTGTTCACGGTGGGGTTGACGATCGCGTCGCTTGTTTACGGCACGATGCTGGGTGCATTTCTGCTCGGAGTAGTCACAAAACGTGCGAATTCGATCGGCGTTGTCGTCGGAATGGTCTCATCGATCGCAGTAATGACGTGCATCAAATTTTACACGGACCTCGCGTGGACATGGTACGTGTTGACGGGCACGGTCGTGTGTTTTTCAGTAGGTTACGTGGTCAGCGCCGTCGCCGGGCCGCCTAAGAAAAAGGAATTGATGCCCGCGACAGACGAATCTTAAAATGAAAGTATTTATTAATTTAGCTCTAATCATTTCAGTTTTTTTCAGCTCGTTTGCAGGAGTCAGGGGGCAAACCGCCCCCAGTTCGCCTCGGCTAGAGCCATCAAAAGGCGCGTGGAAATTCGCCGACAAACAGCTCAAAAAAATGACCGTCGAGGAAAAGGTCGGCCAGGTCATCCACATCGGCATTAACGCGAAATTTGCCAATCAGGACAGCGACTATTTTCAAGCGCTAAAAAAAGATGTGGTCGATAACAAGGTTGGCGGCATACTGCTTTTCGGCGCTCCGATCTATGAGACCGTTCAACTCGTAAACCGGATGCAGGAGAATGCAAAAATTCCGCTACTGATCTCTGTCGACGCTGAAACCGGGGTCGGAATGCGTTTTGGCGACGCAACAAATTTCCCCTGGAACATGGCCGTCGCCGCTACCGGCAACCCCGAATATGCCCGCAAGATCGGCGTCGTTACAGGCCGCGAAGCCCGGGCCCTCGGCATCCGGCACGTCTATGCTCCGGTATTGGATGTCAACAACAACGCCGACAATCCCGTCATTAATGTCCGCTCGTACGGCGAAGACCCAGAGACGGTGGCAAAGTTTGGCGTGGCGTTTATGGAAGGTTTGCAGAGCCAGCGCGTGCTCGCGACGGCAAAACATTTCCCCGGTCACGGCGATACAAATGTCGATTCGCACCGTGGATTGCCGATGATCGATCATTCTCTGACAAGCCTCGAAAAGACCGAGCTTGTACCTTTTAAGCAAGCAATCGACGCCGGTATCGGCTCGATTATGATCGCCCACATCGGCCTGCCTCAGATCGACCCGACCGAGATCAAACCAATCAAGAAACCCGTCCGCGTCGAGGCCGAGGAAGGTGCCGAAATCGTCAATCTCAAAGCCACCATGCCGGCCACGCTGTCGCCGGTCGTCCAAACGCAGATACTGCGGAAAGAACTGAATTTCAAAGGTTTGATCGTAACGGACGCCATGGGCATGAGCGGCCTGACGCTTTATTTCGATCAGAAAGAGGCGGGTGTTCGAGCCTTTCTTGCGGGTGCCGACATTCTCGAAAAACCTGCCGACACCGACGCGATGCTTAAAGGCATGATCGAAGCCGTCACATCCGGCCGCGTGACCGAAGCCCGCCTTAACGAATCCGTTCGCAAAATCATCGCATGGAAATACGAACTCGGCCTGTATAAAAATAAGATAACGCCGCTCGACCAGATAGACCGCCTTGTCTCGACCAAAGATGTCGGGCAACTAGCCGACGAGATCGGTGAAAAAGCGATCACGCTCGTTCGCAACGACGCCGGAGCAATACCGCTCGACCGCAGTAAGAGAGTTTGCGTGCTGGCGATCTCAAATACGTTTGAGCCCGAACTTACGCTCGGCGTTTTGAGCCGCGAACTCCGTGCAAACGGCGTGAAATTTACATCTGCCTTGCTCCAGGACAACTCAACGCCCGAGCAGGTCAAAGCTGCGCAGGATATGGTAAAAAATGCTGATGTTGTGATCGCGGCGCTCTACGGACGGGTGCGTTCGGGTGCCAAGAACAGCGTCGGGCTGCCCGATGCGGGCGTTGCGATCTTGCGTGATCTCATTGCAAAAGATAAAAACGTTATCGGCGTAGCTTACGGCAATCCGTATATTCTCGGTGCATTTCCGATGTTGAAAACCTACATGGTCGCATACGGCGATATGCCGAGTCTTCAGCGAGCGTCGGCCCGGGCCTTGTTCGGATTGCAGGACATCACCGGCCGCCTACCGATCTCGCTGCCGGGCCTGTACCTGCGAGGAACCGCCATACAACTGATGAAGAAATAAGATAATAAACAACGGATTAACACAGATTTTCGCCGATTCTTTTCTTAAATCTGCGACAATCGGCGTAAATCCGTTGTTTCAAAGTTTTTTATGACTCAAGCATGGGAGATCGAGAATTTTCTCGACGTTCGCAATGATCAGCTTCACATCGACGGCGTTTCCACCGTCGAACTTGCGCACGAATACGGCACGCCGCTCTTCGTATTTAGCGAATCGCGCATTCGCCACAACATCGCCCGTTTGCAAAAGGTCGAGACCGTTATCGGCTGCTCGTTAAAAATTTGCTACGCCGCGAAGGCCAATTCGACCATGGCCATTCTGCGTGCCGTCAAAGACGCGGGCATCGACATCGAGGTCAATTCCGGCGGTGAACTTTGGAAGGTTTTAAAGGCTGGTTTCTCGGGCGATCAGATCATCTTTAACGGCACGAGCAAAGAGGTTTGGGAGATCGAAAACGCGATAAACGCCGGGATCTACGCGATTCAGGTCGATTCGCTCTACGAGCTTTCGCTGATCGAGGAAACCGCCAAACGCCTCGGCAAACGAGCGAACGTCAGCCTCCGATTGGTTCCCGAGATCGAGAGCGGAACCCACTCTGGCCTCCAGACCGCATTGCTGACCTCAAAATTTGGCATGATGCCCGACGAGGCATTTTCGGCATTTCGCGACCGCAAAGATTCACCGCACCTCGATCTATGCGGCATTCATCTCCATTTGGGTTCGCAAAATCCCGATCCGGTCGTTTACACACAGGCTCTAGCGCTGCTCTTCGACAATCTGATAAAGATCTATTCCGAAACCGGCGTCAAGCTCAAACACGTCAATCTCGGCGGCGGCTTCCCCGTCAATTATTCGCGTGGGAAAGAACCTCCTCGATTGCCTGACGAATTAAAAGAGCTTGCTGATCAGGCCCAAAAACGCGTGGACGAGGCTCTCGAAAAGGGTTATTTCGAACACACTCGTCGCGACGGCTCGATAATGCGAAGCCCGGTTCCGAAGGAGTTAAAAGAAAGAGCCGCGAGAGAAAGTATGCTCGCTGCGGGATATTCTCCTGATCGGGCCATAGCCGAGGCTTGGGAACAAGTTCGCCTAAAGGCCGAAATAACGGGTAACGAACATCTCCTTGCCGAACTCACGGTACTCCTCGAACCCGGTCGCAGCATTGTTGCTGACACCGGTGTTTGCCTGACAACCGTTCGCAACACAAAGCAGCGTCCGTTAGCCGATATTAATCGATCAGCGAACGAACGGCTCGATGCGGAAAATAGAAAAGCAGAACAGCCGAACGGGGTTAGTTTTGGAATTTATAATGTGGAAAGAGGTTTTCTAGATCGCAGCATTACAAGCGAACATTGGCTCTTAACAGATGCAGGATTCAACATCCTTCTCTCGATGGAAACCTATAAATGGTATTACCATCTTATTTCTGCGGAACGTGCCGCCGATGAACATAATTTTCCCTATAAAGTCGCTGGCCCGTTATGTGACGGTGGTGACGTTTACTTTGACGTTGAGGGACAAGGGCGATTACCTGCTCACCGCCCTCTGCCCACCGGAACTAAGTCTGGGGAGGTACTCGCCCTCCTAAATTGCGGTGCCTACACCATTGCTCAGGAATCACAATACAACGGCCGCTTTCTGCCCGCCGTCGTTTTGATCCGCGAAAATGGTGATGCGGAATTGGTACGGAAACGGGAAGGTTTTGAGGACCTGATCGCTAACGATATTTTCTGAGACTTGATTTACCAGCCGACCTTACGCAGCATTGCGGCAATTATAATCTTTTCCGCGTCGCCGACGGTAATCCCGGCCTGGTCATACACCGCCGCAAGGCCCGCCAACGCCGCTGCTTGGCTGCTCTCATCGCGGATCTGGGCGATCACATCGAGACTTTCGAGCGAATATTTTCGAGCACTCTCCGGCTGGCTGTGGTCGGCAAATCGGGTTGCTATCTCGTTCAGGGCGTCGGACCTCGCGGCCAGCTGCGGGACGGTTTCGGCCAGCGTTGCCGCTTCTTCCAAAAACCCGACAGCGGCATCCGTCTCGCCAAGCTTTTCCTTTGCGTCGGCCACCGAGATCAACGCAAAAAGACGGCCCGCGTCATCCGTGATCATACTCAACGTCTGCCGGGCCAGTTCATCGTGTTTTTGGGCGGTCAGGATATGCGCGATCTGCGACAGAGCACTGACGTATTCGTCCGGGTCCTTGTTTTCCTCGGCGGCTTCGAGACTGCGGTCGGTTTTGCCAAACCCGACAAACTGCACCGCTATCGAGGTGATCAAGCTGTTTCGGGCGCGACTGTCGCGAATCTCAATATCGCGCTGCGACCTGATTATTTCAAAGGCCTCGTCGAGCGTCTCGACCGCATCGTCTTTCTCGCCCTTTTTCCACGCCTGGCGTGCAAACCCAAGCAACGCCGACGCCATTTGCGTCTTGTCGGTAACGAGGTCGAGCGCACGGTCGGCAAACTCGTCGCTGCCTGCATATAAAAACCCGAGAGCGCAGTTTACAAAGAAAAAATCGCGATGGACATTGTCCAAAACCTCGGCAAATTGACAAGCCGCGTCGAACGTCTCGATGGCCCTGTCGCTGCGTTTGGCCTCGATAAACAGATTGCCCGTATCGCACAATGCTCGGATCTTTTCCTCGTCATGCTCGATCTCGTTAGCAGATTGGACGGCCAAATCGAGCAGGTCGGCGGCTTTGGCAGTATTACCACTCTCGATCTTTGCCGCGGCGATCTGCTGCAATGCCGAAACGCGGGCCGAGGGAAACGGGATGCCCTCGATCGTCGCCAGTGCCACCGCGTCTTCGCCATCCGCAGACTGCCGAACGGCAATTCCCGCAGTCACAAAATCAGGATGGGCCAACGAATTTCCGGCCTCGCGAGCCTCGTCTAGCTTCCCTTTAGCCGCCATTTCAAGCGCGATCCGCTGATACGCCTGGGCCTGCAAACCGTGATCCTCGATCGCGTCCGCCAGCTGTAGCGCGTATTCGTCGTCATCGATCTGAGTACATTTTTCGGCGACGACAATCAACAGCTTATCGCGGGAAAAAGGCTCGGTCACGCTGTTGGAAAGCTCAGCCGCCAGATCAACGTCGCCTTTGGCCAAATACATCGGTATGATCGACTTCATCGCCTCGGCGTGTCCGTCGGCGCTTTTGATATTTTCGGCCAGAAACGCCGCCGCCGCCAGCAAATTGCTCTCGGCCTGATCTCTCGAAATAAAATGTTCTGACATATTCAACTAAAGCTTTTAGCCGCAGATTTACGCCGATGACACAATATACAGTAATGTCTTCGATCTGCGTTATCTGCGTAAATCTGCGGCTAAATATCCTAAACAAAAGACGCGACGTATTGATTCCGGCATCCAATCGCGTAGGTCGCTCGCTACCGCACCGGCTCCGGCGGCCCGCAATTCCGCGGCCGAGACGGTATTCGTGACGCCGAGCGCGGGCAGGTTTGCATTTCGGGCGCCTACAATTCCCGGTGGAGAATCTTCTATTACAAGGCATTCACCGTGCGTCATCGGCAGATGACCCTGCGATGTCCGAATGGCGTCAAGCTGGCGAAACCCGATCCGAAAACACTCGGGGTCCGGCTTGCATTTAGTCGCGTTGTCGGCGCTGACAATTGTCGAGAAATACTTAGCTATCCCACCTTTTTCCAGTACAAAGTCGATCGCTCGACGCTCAGCCATACTGACAATCCCAAGCGTAAATTCCCGTGACATTTTTTCAATAAAACCACCGATCCCTTCAAAAAGCGGCAGATCGTCTTCGATTATCTCTTTCCATTTGGCCGTTTTGGCGTCAACCAGCTGCTCAATCTTTCCGTTCTCTATTGTTTTCCCAGCGTTCTTGAACGCCCAGATAACAAGCGTCCGGTCGTTCATTCCCAGGGCGGCGTAATAATCTGTCTCGGTCAGATCAACGCCCTCATTTTTAAGGACCTCCTGATATGCCTTCATTTGAATCGCTTCGTCATTGATAATGACGCCGTTAAAGTCAAAAAGAATTGCCTTAATCATGTTGGTTATTTTAATCGCGGGGGGCACGGTCGGCAAATTAAAGATAGCTCTCGTCAAACATATTTCCGCGACCGAGGATGCCGTTCGGGTCGAAAGCACGTTTGATCTCGGCCATTTCGTTCAAATATCGCTCGCCCATCATCGCCGCGAGGTATTTTCGCTTGAGCTTGCCGATGCCATGCTCGGCCGAGACAGTTCCGCCAAGCATGATCGCTTGGGCGACGCAGCGGCCGTATATTTGCCGAGCAGTTTCAGCCTCGGCGGGGTCATTCGGGATCATATTGGCGTGCAAATGACAGTCACCGATGTGGCCGAAAATAACGTATTCGAGCCCGCTTGCATCCAGAGTTTCCCTGTAAAACCGTAAAAACGCCGGAAAATTCTCATCCGGCACGGCCATGTCAGTCCCGACCTTTCGCTGTTTGTATTTGGCGATGCGTTCATTGACGGTTACCGGCAAAGCGTGGCGAAATGCCCGCATCTTTTCGCGGTCCTGCTCGTTGGTCGTAAACCACGAACGCTCAAGATCGGCATTGTGCTTTTCGAGCAGTTCGTTCCACTGTTCGAGCAACACGTCTTCATTTTCAGTTGTCGTTTCCTGCTCGAAAAATATCGCTCCGGCAGCATCTGCCGGTGTCTCCGGAAACTTTTCGGAAATAAATTTCAAAGCTTGACCGTCAAAATATTCGATCAACGAAGCGTCAAATACCTGACCGATGTCAGAACCGGGAGCGGTAGCGACTGGGTTCCGTCGGGTCGCAAAGGACAGACTTCTCGCGTCATCCACAAACGCCAATAGGTCACTTCCGTCCGTAAAAAACACGATCCCGCTAAAAAAGCCCTCAGGTTTCGCGAGCAGCGACAATTCGACCTCTGTAACGACACCAAGCGTGCCTTCACTTCCGATAAACAGATCGATCGCGTCCAAGGGCGTCGCATTGAAATAGCCGCTGACATTCTTGCGGACGTTTGGACGCTCGTATGTCGGCAGTCTGACATAAATATCGCGTCCCGACAGAGTCGTGACAGTGAGATGCGTTAAATCGCGCGTAAGCAAGGGCGTAACACTCACGTCGGATGTTAAGCCCTCCCTCACGGTCGGGCTTCCGCAATTTCGCCGCAATTCAACAACGTCGCCATCGGCTAACACAACCGTCAAACGCCGAACAAACTCCCGCGTCGCACCATATTTAAAGCTCCTCGCACCCGAAGCATTTGTCGCGACCGTGCCGCCGATCTGACAGCTCCATTCGGTCGGATCGGGCGGATAAAATAAACCTTCGGCTTCGACAGCCTTTTGCAGATCGTCAAGTATAACGCCCGGCTCGACAACCGCCGTTCTCGCTTCCTTATCAAGGCTTTTTATTTTATTCAGGCGTTCGAGCGAAACGACGTAACCGCCAAACGGTATCGCTCCGCCGACTGTTCCCGTGCGAGCACCGGAGATCGTAACCGGATTTTTTGCTACATTCGCCTCGCTCAAAATCTCGGCTATCTCATCCGTGGTTTCCGGAATAAACAGCCGCTCCGCCGTTCCACCCTGCATATTGCTGGCGTCGGTGAGGTAGTTTTGTAGGTCTTCGAGTTGGGTCTTTACCTGCATTGAGATAATTATACAGGAAGGGCTAACACGGCAAAATCAGTTCGGAGTTTACTTGAGTTTCTTGCTTTCGCGTGCGGATGTAAGGCTTTTTTGATTTTTTGAAGTAACCACTTTGCGGCCCGTCTTTTCCTCGATCTCGCGTCGGGTATTGCCCGCAATTGTTCCGCCTTGTTTTGCTATCACGCGGTTTTGTTCGAACCCCTCAGGGTTCTTTTCCTTTGATATTTCGGTGGTCGTAGCCTCCGCAAGCATGTTAAGCACCAGCTCAAGATTGCTCATGTGGTCACGCAGATTTTCCTTTTTCAGGTCTTTGAGTTTTTTGTATTCGCGAGTATCAAGCCCAGCCCACGCACGCGTTATGTCATCCGTCAAGATCGCGTATTCCTGGCCTTTCTTTACCCCGCGTTCATCCCATTCATCGGTCAGGTCTTTGCGAACCTCGATGCTCTTAAGCCGCTGATTTATCCACTCCTTGCTGTAACCTTTTCGGAGATAGGTTTCCATCAAGCGATCAATGCCCAACTCAGGGTCTTCGATCTCATCAATACGTTCGCGACCGACTTTCGCAAGCCAAAGCTTGAACGGCTCAGCTTTTGGCGACGGAACGGATTGGATCAGGCGAAAAAGCTGCTCGGTGTCGGCCACGTCGGTCAGATAGTATTTGCCGTCGACGGATTGCATTTTCAGTTGACTACAATTTGTAGTCAACTGACTCCCCTCCCGTTTTAGTCTGGTTTTAAGTACGCTCCAGTATATTCGCGGGTTCGGACTATCCGTCAAAACACTAATCGTATCCACGATCGAAAAGAACCATTTCTCATTCTCCTCGTCCCATTTAGTACGCACCTGTCGGCCATCGAAAATCTTTATAGAGTTGTCTTTATTCATCCGAAATTAGTTCGCTCCATGAATCCATCGGAACCCCGAACTCCTCGGCTGCAAATTCCATACAATGAATAACAGAATTCTGTAGATAGTCATACATATCCTTGCCACCTTCGTAAATAAACAAATATGCTCCGACCGCTGGAAGATCTTCCTGAATCTTAAACAATCTCCCAAGATGCTCGCTTTCGTAACATTTCATAATACTCACCGTCGGGACGACTTCCGTCAAGAATATCAAAATTTGTATGAACTTAAATATACTGCAATTCCCTCTCACGCAGATATTTCAGCCGGTCGCGAATCTCCGCCGCCTGTTCGAATTTCATTTCCTTGGCTGCGTGACGCATGTCGGCTTCGAGCTGTTGGATCGTTTCCTTGAGCTGTTTTGGCGAATACTCTTCGAACGAATCGAGGTCGAGCGGCACCTTAAAGTAATCCGCTTCGTACGCCGTGACGAGCGTTGCGTCGATCGATTTGACGATGGTAGTCGGGGTGATGCCGTGTTCGGTGTTGTATTCTTCCTGGAGCTTGCGGCGGCGCTCCGTTTCGCTGATAGCGTATGCCATCGACTTGGTTATCTTATCGGCGTAGAGGATCGCCTTTCCGTCCGAATTACGCGCTGCGCGGCCCATTGTCTGGATCAGCGAACGTTCCGAACGAAGGAAACCTTCTTTATCGGCATCGAGAATCGCCACGAGCGATACTTCGGGCAGATCGAGGCCTTCTCGTAATAGGTTGATGCCGACCAGTACGTCATATTCGCCACGGCGTAGATCGCGGAGGATCTTGATGCGTTCGAGCGTGTGAATATCGCTATGCAGATACCTGACCTTGACGCCGACCTCGGAAAAATACTCGCTCAGGTTTTCAGACATTCGCTTGGTCAGGGTTGTTACCAAAACTCGTTCGTTACGTTCGGCACGTAGACGGCATTCTTCCAACAGGTCGTCAATTTGGCCTTTGACCGGCCGCACTTCGACAACCGGATCAAGCAGCCCAGTCGGGCGAATGATCTGCTCGATAACCTCGCCTTCGACCTTTGTCAGCTCGTATGGTCCCGGGGTTGCCGAGACATAAATGGTTTGGCCGACACGTTCCTCAAACTCCTGAAAATTTAGCGGCCGGTTGTCCTTGGCGCTTGGCAGGCGAAAGCCGTATTCTACGAGCGTTCCTTTGCGAGACTGGTCGCCTTTGAACATCGCACCCAACTGCGGCACTGTCTGGTGCGATTCGTCTATGACCATCAGGGCGTTTGACGGCAGATAATCGAGCAGCGTCGGCGGCGGCTCACCCGGCAATTTTCCGGTCAGGTGCCGCGAATAATTTTCGATGCCGCGGCAAAAACCCATCTCTTTTATCATCTCGAGGTCATACATCGTCCTCTGATGCAGCCGCTGTGCCTCGACGACCTTGCCTTCCTCGACGAGATACTTTTCATGCTCATCAAGTTCTTTTCGTATTGTCTGAACCGCTCGTTTGATGATCGGCTTGGTCATCACATAGTGAGTTTTCGGGTAGATCGGCACACGCGTTTCGTGCTTGACGAGAACCTCTCCGAGTAATGGATCGATCGTGTAAACAGCTTCGATCTCGTCGCCCCAAAACTCGATCCGATATGCCTGGTCCTGATAACTCGGATACAGCTCGACGACATCGCCGCGGACGCGAAAAACGCCGCGGTCGAAATCGACGTTGACGCGTTCGTACTGCAATTCAACGAGTTTTTGTAGAAATTCCTCGCGCTTGATCTTCATCCCCGGTTCGATAAAGACGAGCATTCCAAAATACGCGTCCGGATCGCCAAGACCATAAATACAAGAAACCGACGCCACGACGATCACATCGCGCCGCTCAAACAGCGCACGCGTCGCCGACAGCCTTAGCCGGTCGATCTCTTCGTTGATCGTCGCTTCTTTTTCGATGTAGAGGTCGGCCGCCGGAACGTAGGCCTCGGGTTGGTAATAGTCGTAATACGATACAAAATATTCAACCGAATTGTCGGGGAAAAATGACTTAAACTCCTGATAAAGCTGTGCCGCGAGCGTCTTATTATGAGCCAGCACCAGCGTCGGCCGCTGCGTCTGTTCGATCACATGCGCAATCGTAAACGTCTTGCCGCTGCCCGTTATACCAAGCAGAACCTGGTCTTTCGTGCCGTCGTTCAGGTTATCGACGATCTGTTTTATCGCTTCTGGCTGATCGCCCTTTGGTGTATTTTCAGAAATGAGACGGAATTGCATCTCTTGATCTTAAACCAAAGGATGTGAAAACTGCAACGCTCTGGCGAGTGAGCGCGGCAAAATTTCCTTCAACTCCTTGAAAGCTGGAAAAATGCCGACACAGATCTCGTTGAGATCGCGTCGGCACGCAAAGTTGTTTCGGAAAATTAGCCTGCTCTATTATTGAACGATCCTGGCGGCACTTCTCCGTTTGTTTAGCTGATCGAATTGTTCGTTAAATGCATCGCCGCGGGCGGCGTAAATGGCGGTAATAACCTGGTCGTCCGAGGGCCTAAAGGAGCGAAGCATTATATTTTGATTGCGAACGATGCCTTTGGCGTCGATGACGACGACCGCGCGGGTCAGGTTGACCGGAAACAACCAATGCTTGCCAAAGACCCGTGTGATCTCACGGCCCGGATCGGCTAAGAGCGGGATCGGGAGTTGGCGGTTTTCTGAAAATGTCAGGTGAATATCCGGCGTGCCCGGCGAAATTCCGACTATTTCGGCTTTCGTCTCAAGATATTTTCCCCAGTTGTCGCGAACCGAGCACAATTGCCGTGTGCAAACCAGCGTCTCGTCCTGCGGATAAAACAGCAAAACAACGACGTTTCCGATATGATCGGACAGCCGCCATTGCTGGTTTTGCTCGTTAACGAGGGTGAAATCCGCCGCAGGCGACCCTACGCACATATTGGATACCACCTTGTTTAATCCGCTCATATACAAATCAGTGGAGCACCAAATCCTTGATCAGATATCAGACCGCCACTTTCTCAAAACTTTTGACTGCGTCCGCTATTCGTTCGGCAACCTCGGCCGTAAATGATTGGCCCGTTCGCAGCCGGTTAAGATGCGTCAGCGTACGCTCGTCCTTTACGACCCGCAAAACATGCAGCAGGGCAAATTTGACGCGTTCGTCCTTATGGCTTGCGATCGCCTCAAAAATCTCGTCAATCTCGCCGGATTTGATAAGGAGAGCGACGAGGACAAAGGCTTCGTAAGATACCTTAAGATCTTCGTGGACGAGACGCTCAAAAGTTTTTTCGACAATACCTGACTCGACAGCGGCCCTTGCCGCGTGACGCATGCGGAACTCATCGTCGGTCTCCATGATCCGCTTCCAGGCGTCCGCCCGGTCAAAATTTAATCGAAACAGCCCGCGAGCCGCCGCGGCCCGGACTTCGCGCGTCGGATCCGCGCATGCAAGTAAGATCGCCTCAAACACCGAATCGTGATCAAAATCGGTAAGTACCGAAACGGCCTTGGATCTGAGGTTTGACGAGAGATCGTAGAGTGCGATCTGGGTGAGCGACTCGACCGAGTTTCGCGTGCGAAACGCCATGAGTATTCTCACGGCCAGATCGCGGACCGTTTCGTCTTCCTCATATTCGTCATTCGCCTGCTCGATCGCATTTAGCAGCGACGGGTCGTCCGAAACCGGCAGTTCCTCGTAAGATTTTGAGGCCGAGATGCTTCCGAAAGAATTGATCGGAAGACCCGCATACTGTAGTTTGCGCATCCGCTCCTGAAATTCTTTTGTGTCAAAATTGGGAGTCGAACTACTGCTCGTCGCAATGGCGGCTTTCTTTTTGAGCTGACCTTTTGGGTTGAATCCGTTCGCGGTTTTCGCTCCTGATATCTTGGCTTTCCTGAACCACTCCAGTTCTTTTTCGGCGTCAACGCCATCCATGTCGTAGCTGTCGGTGCTGGACGGTGCCCGGTGGCGGTTGTCAAAACCAGACTGCGAGGATGCATCCCCCTTTTTACTTTTGCGCCACAGATAAAAGGCAACGCCCAGCACGGCTATGACAACAAACGCCATCGTGTAATAAAGAGTATTGTCCGATCCATCGATCATCTCGCGCTCCTTCGCCGAAGGCGCGGCCTGCGCCGCGGCCGTTATCGCAACAATGCCGGTCAAAACGACGTGACCGGCGAACCATTGTATTTTGAGTAGATTACGTCTCATGTATGGGAACTATCCATTTAATAATACTCGGGTGAAATCGCCTGACAGACGGGGGTACTTCGGAGGGCGGGCCTGACAGATCAGAACACCATCTACTATTATGCATACCCTCTTGATTTTTGTCACTATAAATTTCAACGTGGTTAACAAAGTTTCAACACACGTTCGTTTCCACAAGTTTTTGCACCTCGTCGATTTTGTTCGGATTGGCTCTTCGTATTAAAGTTGAGGGGTATCGGGCTACAAATATCTAATGTATGACGGTGGTCTCAACCATTACGGAATCCGAAATTTCGGGCTTGCTCCTGCTTCATCGCGGCAAGGTTCGCGACGTTTACGAGGTCGACGAAGACCGGCTGCTGCTCGTCGCGACCGACCGCATTTCGGCCTTTGACTGCGTAATGCCGACCCCGATCGAAAATAAAGGCGCGATCCTGACGGCGTTGTCGACGTTTTGGTTCGGAAAACTCGCGAAGATCACGCCAAATCATCTAATTACCGCTAACCTCGACGAGATGCCCGAACCGATCCGCATGCATGAGGAACTTCGCGAGCGTTCGACTCTCGTCAAACGAACCGAGGTATTCCCCGTCGAATGTGTGGTTCGCGGCTATCTCGAAGGTTCGGGTTGGAAAGACTACAAAGCGACGGGCACCGTCTGCGGCCACAAACTGCCGCCGGGTCTGGTGCAATGCGACCGCCTGCTGTCGCCGATCTTTACGCCCGCAACCAAAGCAGTCACCGGACATGACGAGAACATTACGCAGCTCGAATTTGCCAAAATAGTCGGCCACGACACTGCTGCCCGTCTAAAATCTTTGACGCTTGCGATATACAAATGCGCGAGCGAATACGCGCTCACGCGCGGCATCATCATCGCCGACACCAAATTCGAGTTCGGCGTCGATCGCAAAGGCAATACCCTGCTGATTGACGAGGTGCTGACCCCCGATTCGTCACGATTTTGGGAGGCAGAGCTGTATGAACCCGGCCACGCCCAGCCGTCGTTTGATAAGCAGTTTGTCCGGGAATATCTGGAGACTCTCGATTGGGACAAAACGCCCCCGGCCCCGGCCCTGCCGCCAGGGGTTGCCGCCGCTACGTCGCAACGATACATGAAAGCCCTCGAATTGCTTTCAGGGTACGGCCTAAAATGAGATGGCTTCGCTCGCGCCGCGTGCTCTATTATCAATGTGAGATTGCACGTGTTACAGTCAGGGCACCAAATCCGGAGGAAGTATGATAAGCAAAGTTCCAATTTTATTTACGACGCTCACCCTCATGCTCTTTGTTTCTCTTTCGTGCATTGCTCAGCCTGACAAGGGTCACAAAAATCAGGGCGCGGGAAAATTTGAAAAACTCGAAAGCTATACTATCAAAGGCAGAACTGTTTCGTATTACAGGATTCCGGCTGATCTGAGCCGCGAAGAACTGGTCAAAACTGCACGCAAAATCTGTGACGTCGAAAGCGATAAGCGTCTTATTGTTGAATTGATATTGATCGATGATATTTCGGGCCTTGCCAAATACATAAACTATGCAAAAAGGGCGAGCAACGGCGACTCGCACGCAATGCCGCCCAAAGTATGGACAGACAAGCATATTATCGCCAACGCACAAAAGACGATGAACGACGGATGGATGCTTTATGAAAGTAATGGTTATGTAGAGATCGTGTACCTAGAGCCGAAACTACCTGAAAAGAAATGAACTGCCTACCCGAGCACTTCCACTTTGTCACCGACCGTGATCGCACCGCCGGGTATTTCCGCGATGAGGTTTTGGCCAAATAGGACAGCGTTTGGCCCCACGCCGAGCGATTCGTACCGATCAGGCATCACGTCCTTTGCAATTCGGTAGGACGCAAAAGTTTTGAGTGGTTCCTTTCCGTCGAATTCGCCTCTTGTCTGTTCGACAGTCGTTGTCACGCAGCGCTCACACGGTTTGGTCGAACGAAATTCCGCGTTGCCGATACGAATTCTTTTCCAGTCGTCCTCGGCATAAGCCTTGGAACCCGACACGACCAGATTTGGGCGGAAACGGTTCATCGGGAGCCGCGTTTCGAGCCGCGAATTGAGGTCATCTAGCGATGCCTCGCCGAGCACCATCAACGGATAACCGTCCGCAAAACTGACGATATCCTCTCCCTGATCAAATCGCGGATTGACGCTCCGCCGTGAGTCGTCGGGCATGTAAACGAGCTGGCATTTGGTATCCAGCACGTGCGAAAACCAAGCGTTGACGCCATCGCTGTAGACCTCGCCCCGACAGACGCTCTGCCAGATCGTCACTTCCTGCGTCCGCTCCCGATCGGGATCGAACGGTATCTTCATGGAACCGTCGTTTTCACTCGTCACTCGTAACCCGTCACTCGTCACTTCCGTAGTGATCGTCGCCATCTTCGGAAACTCCCGCTGCGTAAAAAACATCCCCTCGGGCGTCGTCAGCATCCACCGTCGGTCATATTGCAGCCCGCGAGCCTCGACCAATGCCGAATCAAGACTTATTCCCTTGAGCGATTTGATCGGATAGATGTTGATTTCGGAAATATGCATAAATTGAAGAAACCTCCGAAAGAACTGAAAACTGAAATAAATAAGAAGCGTTCCGAAATTATCAGTTTTCAGCTATCACTTATCAGTTATTCCGAAGCAAAAACTTGACAGTACCTTTATCAACTTTTCTTAATTTTTTATTACACCGTTGACAAACAACGATCGTTTTCCATATACTAGCACTCATAGACATTGAGTGCTAAAAACTATTTCTACGCCCTCGGTCTTGAGCTATTTTAGGTTCTTTTTTATTAACTTCAAAGGAGTAAATTAGTTATGGCTACAAACATTACACCATTACACGATCGCGTGATCATTAAACGCATCGAAGACAACGTTAACCAGACCGCCGGCGGGCTTTTTATCCCCGACACGGCAAAGGAAAAACCGCAAGAGGGCGAGGTTATCGCCGCAGGCTTAGGCAAATATAAAGAAGACGGCACGCGTCAGGCCCTGGACGTCAAAGCAGGCGACCGCGTTCTTTTCGGCAAATACAGCGGCTCAGAGATCAAGCTTGACGGTGACGAGTTCATCATCATGCGCGAAGACGAGATCCTCGGCATCATTTCACGGGCAGGAGCTGCCGCATAGCGGCGAGTTTGTTGAGTTCATCGAGTTTGTAGAGTTCATTGAGAACTTCCGGCTCGTTTTACTCATCGAACTCAATAGACTCAACAGACTCAACAAACTTTTTTTACGGAGTAAAAATCATCATGGCAAAACAAGTAGTACACGGAGAAGACTCACGCGCCGCGATTTTACGCGGTGTTAATCAGCTCGCGGACGCAGTGAAAGTTACACTGGGACCGAAAGGGCGCAATGTTGTTATTGACAAAAAATTCGGCTCGCCGACCATCACCAAAGACGGTGTCACGGTCGCGAAAGAGATCGAATTAAAAGACACGCTCGAGAATATGGGCGCGCAGATGGTCCGCGAAGTCGCTTCGAAAACGAGTGATGTTGCCGGTGACGGCACGACGACCGCGACCGTTTTGGCTCAGGCTATTTTCAAAGAAGGCGTCCGCACGGTTGCCGCCGGAGCTAATCCGATGGCGCTTAAACGCGGCATCGAAAAGGCAGTTGCAGTTGTGGTTGCAGAAGTCGCACGTCTTGCAAAGCCTGTTTCGGGCGAGATGATCGCACAGGTCGGCACGGTTTCGGCCAACGGCGACAAGACGATCGGCACGATCATTGCCGAGGCGATGGACAAGGTCGGTAAAGACGGCGTTATCACCGTCGAAGAGTCGAAAACGATGGACACGCTCCTCGAGGTTGTCGAGGGAATGCAGTTTGACCGCGGCTATCTGTCGCCGTATTTCGTCACGGACGCCGACCGCATGGAAGCCGTTCTCGAAGAGCCGTACATTCTGATCCACGAGAAAAAGATCTCGAATATGCGTGACCTTCTCCCGATTTTGGAGCAGGTTGCTAAAATGGGCCGTCCGATGGTCATCATTGCCGAAGACGTTGATGGCGAAGCTCTCGCAACACTGGTCGTGAATAAATTGCGTGGCACTCTGAACGTCGCTGCCGTTAAGGCACCCGGCTTCGGCGACCGCCGCAAGGCAATGCTCGAAGACATCGCGGTCCTCACGGGCGGCAAGGTCATTAGCGAAGATCTCGGCATCAAGCTTGAGACCATCACCATCGAAGACCTCGGTAAAGCCAAGAAGGTAACGATCGACAAGGAAAACACGACGCTCGTCGAAGGCGCAGGCTCCGGCGAAGCAATCGACGGTCGCATCAAAACGATCCGCAATCAGATCGAGGACACAACCTCGGACTACGATAAGGAAAAATTGCAGGAACGTCTTGCTAAATTAGTCGGCGGTGTCGCCGTGATCAAGGTCGGTGCCGCAACTGAGATCGAGATGAAGGAAAAGAAGGCCCGCGTCGAAGATGCTATGAACGCAACCCGCGCCGCTGTCGAAGAAGGCATCGTGGCCGGCGGCGGAGTCGCTCTGGTCCGTGCCGGCAAGGTCCTTGACGACTTCCAGACGGATGGTGACGACGCTGACGAACAGATCGGTGTCCGTATCATCAGACGTGCTCTCGAAGAGCCGCTTCGCCAAATCGCACAGAACGCCGGTAAAGAGGGCGCGGTGATCGTCGAGAAAGTTCTCGCCAGCAACGAAGAAAGCTACGGCTTTAACGCCGCGACCGAGAAGTTCGAAGATCTCGTCGCCGCAGGCGTCATCGACCCTGCCAAAGTCACGCGTTACGCTCTCCAAAACGCAGCCTCGATCGCCGGCCTCATGCTGACGACCGAAGCCATGATCGCAGACGCCCCCGACGACAAGGGCGGCCACGACATGGGCGGCATGGGCGGCGGCATGGGCGGCATGGGAATGGGAATGTAGTCGGATCGCGGGCATCCCTGCCCGCTCCGTGTCAGTAGCCCGCACGTAAGTAAGGGCACTTTCGACTCATTAACAAATCAATCGAAAAGGCCTCGGCAACCGCCGGGGCCTTTTTCGTTGTATAATTCTCGTCACATGATAGATGCGATTCGCCGAAAGATCGCTGACAGACTTTACGAAATCGACAAGCGAATGTAAATTCGCGGACGCAAGTACACAAATCCGGTTGCGAACATATCAAGTTACTGCTACATTTCCCTTGCGCGGACCAAGAGGCAAAGATGCGGCGTTTACCACTAATTCTAATGATGCTGCTGATGGCGTGGGCTTCGGCGTGCACAAATAAAGCTCAGGGGCACTACGATAGCGGAATCGCCCTGGACAACAAGGGCGACTTTGACGGCGGGATCGAAGAGTACACAAAAGCGATCGAGGCTGACCCGAGGTTTGTCAAAGCCTACATCAACCGCGGTATCGACCGGGAACAAAAATACCAATTTGACGCGGCGGTCGCCGACCTCTCAAAGGCGATAGAGCTCGATCCATTTAATCTTCAGGCTCACATGAGTCGCGGAGCGTCCCGGCTTCGCACAAAAGACCTCGACGGAGCGGTCGCGGATTATACAAAATTAATAGAGATCGACACCCGTAAGATGGCTCAACCGGCGTATTACCGAAACCGTGCGATCGTTTACAGGGCTCAGCAAAAACCCGACTTAGCCGCAGCCGACGAAAGCAAAGCAGTCGAAATCCAAAAGACGCCATAATCGCAGACGTCCCCGACGAAAAAGGCGGCGGAATGGGAATGTAGTGTCAGAACCACCTGCGTGAGCGGGCGGCCAGTTCGCCAAATTCAAAAAGGCCTCGTCATCCCGACGGGGCCTTTTCGTTGTATAATCAACATCATGAAACCGCTCATTTACGTCGAGACATCCGTCGTGAGTTTCTACCACGAGGTACGCACCGAGCCGGATATGGTAGCCCGCCGCGATTGGACGCGACAGTTTTGGGCAAGAGGAGCGGAAGAATACACTCTGGTGACAAGTGTCGCGGTGATCGAGGAACTCGAACGCGGGAACTTTCCAAACAAGAAGGACGCGCTCGAATTGGTCAACTCAATTCCGCTTTTGCCAACACCTGATGATATCTTCGCGATCGTCGAAACCTATATCGAGAACAAAATGATGCCCGGCGATCCTCGCGGAGACGCCATGCACCTCGCGTTTGCTTCGTTTTTCAAATGCGACTTTCTGCTTACATGGAACTGCAAGCATCTCGCAAATGCCAATAAATTCGGGCAAATTCGCAAGATCAATGGTATGCTGGGCTTGTACGTTCCGATGCTCGTTACGCCGATAGAAATTTTAGGAGTTGCATCATGACTGAAAAAGAAGACCCCGGTATCGCCTGGATACGCGACGTCAGACATAAAATATCCGCCGAATTTGGTCACGATACAAAAAAAATGCTCGAACACTATCGAGAACTGGAAAAGAAATACGCCGACCGAATCGTGAAGGACTTCGAGCCGGTCACCGAGACCGTGATTTTAGCTAATTAATCGCCGGCCTCATGCTC
>JANYIL010000279.1 GCA_025362075.1 Chloracidobacterium sp. | reverse complement strand
ACGGACGGCACGTTTGACTCGCGATTGCCGGCATTGCCGGCCACGGGGTATTTTACTTTACCGGCATTGCCGGCTTCGGGGACGTACACGATCCGGGCATTTCCTCACGTCGCGACGGGGACCGGAGCCTATTCGCTATCGCTCGATCTCGCGCCGCAGGCGACCTGTACGTATTCCTTCGTGCCGCAGACCAATGTGACTTCGACGGGCGGTACGTTTAGCTTTTATGTCGTGACCCAGACGGGGTGTCCGCAGGCCGCGATGCCTACAGCCACGGGCCAGTTTTATACCGGGTTGACATACCAGGGTGACCGCGTTTCGTTTACCGTACCCGCGAATGGTCCCGGGTCGAGGCAGGAGACGATTTCTTTTCCGGGCGTAACGCAAACGCATACGATATTCCAGTTTGGCAGCGCCGCGCCGACAAACGACCTTTTTGCCAACGCTCAACCGTTGACCGGCGCGGCCAATCCTGCCGGCAACCCAATTACCGGTTCCAACACGACCGCCACGGGACCGGAGGCCGGTGAGCCGGCCCACAACGGACAGACGGCGGCGAAATCCGTCTGGTATTCGTGGACGACGCCTGCCGGAGGCGCGGGGCTTTATACCTTTACGACATCGGGCAGCAATTTTGACACGGTCATGGCGGTCTATTCGTGCCCGCCAAGCGGGGCGTGCAATGTCGGCAGCCCGCTCACGCCCGTCGGGTCGAACGACAATACAGCAACTTTTGACAAAACGAGCAAGGTCAATTTTCTGGCGACCACTGGCACACGCTATATGATCGCTGTCGATGGTAAAACGACCAATCAGGTGACGGCCAGCGGGACGATCAATCTCTCGTGGCATTCATTCGAGCGGCTATTTCGGCTTTACTTAAAAAACTTCAGCGGGGGAGCCGCTCCATATGTTCCGACGAGCGTCGTTGCCAGCAACGGAACGGTTAGTCGAAATGGCATTCTTCTCTCGTTGGGAGTTTACGATTTCAGCATACCGGCCGACAAGACGGAATATGTCGCACAGATATCGGGACCGTCGGGCATCGGGCCGGATGGCATCCAATGGAGTCCCAGCTCCGTACGCCTTGTCGACAATATCGGAATTGGAAACAGCCCGTTCGCTGATTCCGCCACCGGCCAAATAAGTAAGTCCTACGCCGACTATACCGCCGCGGCGCAGAGTCAGATTATCGGATACATAGGCAACATTCCCGACACTGAAAACGGAACAGCGATGTTTGTCGGGTTTGTCGGTGAGGTTCCTGCCGATCTCCCGAAATCTCCGGTACCGTGCAGCCCTCTTACAACTTCGAACTTCGCCGGATACCGAAAGTATTCTTGCCCGAATAAACCATCGGCAACGCATTTCCTATTTCCAAAACTCGCCGCCAAGAGTTTTAACGAACTGATCCATATCTTTACAGAACCGCTCCCAAAGGGTGAGGCGAAGACTGAGAATACAGGCTCTTCATATTTCAGCCTATCGGACAAACCATCCTACAGCATAGTCGGACAATTGCCGGCAAGCGGGAATGAGGCGGACGTTTCGCTGACATTTAAGCCGTTTACCGGCAAAAAGCAGGTCACACTGAGGACTACGGCATCACCCGCGTTTCAATACGATGGTTTGCTTGCAAGCAGTGCTCTGCCGCTGCCCGGCCTCTACACGCTCACGGCCGAAAAACCGGGTTTTTCTTATCCGGAGGTAAATGTCACCCTCACCGCACCCGGTGCGTCGAACATCAATTTTTCGACGACGCCCTGCACATACACGCCGCAGCAAAATATTCCGCCGGGCGAAAAAGTTAAGGACGCTCCTGTTGGCTTCATACTAACCACAAATGACCAATCCTGCGAATGGGTGGCGACCCGAGCCGCCGATTCTCAATGGATAACCGTCGCGTATGGAGTATCGCCCGGAAATGCCGGTATCGGGTTGACGCTCGACGCCAACAATACGGGGGCCACCCGGACAGGCTCGGTCATTATCAGTGGCGGCGGAACGCAAGTTTCTGTCCCGATTCAGCAGCTGGGAGCGACGGTGACACCCACGCCGACGCCGGCCGGGTTTGAGGGCGATGTCAATCGGACGGCGCTGGGGGTGCCGGGGACGGGGGATGGGGATATTAATGTTGGGGATCAGATCGCGTATCAGAGGTTTTTAAGCGGTATTGATTGTCCGAGCGTTGTGCCAAACGAGCAGCGGCGTCTGGATGCCGGGCCGAGGATCTCTTTTGGTGACGGATCCTTGGGCAGTTCGGACGGCACGGCGATCAGCGCTTACGCGCGACATGACTCGACGACCGATTTCGACCCGAATACCCTCGGGTGGCAGCCGACACCGGCTGGCGGGCCGACGGCGATCATAAACCTCGGCTGCACGCCGCCATCCGTACCCGTCGGGGAAACCGCTACAGCTAAAAAGCCTAAACACTCACGTGCAAAAGCGGCGGCCGCACGCACGGTGACCCTTATATCGACATCGGGAAGTGTCAACAGCGATGTATTTGTCGAGGTCGAGTTGGAGGCCCAGGGTAATGAGCTGGGCATCGGTTACAGCCTCCATTTTGATCCGGCTATTCTCAGCATCAGCAATGTAGCCGGCGTGAATCTCAACCCCGATGTCACCGCCGGCACCGATGCCCCCGCCGGAACACTGCTCAACGTCAGCGCCGAAGGAGCGGCCAGCGGCAACATCGGTATTAACGAGACCTTTAGTACCGCTGTTTCCACCGGAACTAGGCGTATCACGCGTTTCAAATTCCACGTCCTCGGCAGCGCACCTCTGGGCGTTTCGCCGGTGGTCTTTACCAATAACCCGAACAGCAAGGTCTTGATCGACACCAACGGTTTGCTAATTACGCTTCCGCCGTTTATTGATGGAAATGTCACCGTTGTCCCGCCGTCGATCAGCGGCCGGATAACCACGTCAAGAGGTGCCGGGCTGCGCAATGCCACGGCAATCTTAACCGACGCAAATAGCCAGACAAGCGTCGTGACGCTCTCTTCTTTTGGTTTTTACAAATTCTACGCCCTTGAGATCGGGAAAACTTATACCGTTAGCATTTCGTCTCGACAGTACGTGTTTAATCCACGCACCGTTATACTCTCTGGTGATATTGCCAATTTAGATTTTGTCGGCGTCGATAGATAAGGGGCTGGTTTTGTATGGAAAGTTGTGTTAAAAAGTTATTTTTACTTGTTCTGTTCACGTTGAGCGGTTTGCTGGCGATGAATAGCAGGGACAATCTTTCCACGTCCGCCGCCACTCTCGCAAATATCGATCAGCCTAAACCCGAGCTGCTCTTGCAGACAGGCCATAGCAAACAGGTCGAGGCGATCATTTTCAGCCCGGTAAACGGCTGGGCGGCTTCGGGGAGTTTTGACAACTCGATAAAGATCTGGGAGGTCGAAACGGGCCGGGAACTGCGGTCGTTGATCGGACATTCCGGGGCCGTTCGTGCACTGGCCGTTAGCCTCGACGGTAAACGGCTTGCGTCCGGGAGCAACGACGGAACGGCGAGGATATGGGACGTCGAGACGGCACGAGAGATCGCAAATTTCCCCAGTGCTAAGAATACTGTGGAGGCAATCGCCTTTAGCCCCGACGGAAAGCGGCTTGCATACGGCGGGTCGGACAACAAAATCACGATAAGAGATGTGGACTCCGCGCGGGAGCCAACCACACTAACCGGGCACAAAGGCTCGATAACCGCTGTGGTATTTAGCCCCGATGGCCACATATTGGCGTCCGGCAGCGCCGATCATACGGTAAAAACATGGGACGTCGGAAAAGGCAAGTTATTGCGAGAGATCAAACCTCACGCCGACGAGATAAGGGTCGTGCGATTTAGCAACGACGGGTCAATCCTCGCCTCGGGCGGTCTGGACAAGGCAGTGCATCTGGCGCAAACCTTGAGCGGGAAGGAGATCGCCGTTTTACCCGGTCACACTTCCAGGGTTTTGGCGATTAAGTTCACCGCAGCCGACAGACTGATTTCCGCCGATGCGGGAGGAACGATAGAAACCTGGGAAACCCTCCCGAAACGCCCGCCGCTTTCCTCTGTGGGCGGATCGGAGGACAAGGAGAGGGCTGATTCGGTTGAGTCTGCTGCCTTCAGCACCGATGGCGCTTTGTTGGCCATTGGAAACGGGGATGGCACATCGACGATCACCAATACGAAATCGGGTCAGGTCGCGACAACATTGGAAAACTATACGACCGGTTTTTATGGCGCGGTTTTTAGCGAGAACCGCAACTGGCTCGCAGCCGCTGGTTCTGACAATACGGTCAAGCTCTGGGAGCTAAAAACCGGCCAGGCCCTGCCGCCTCTAAAAGGGCATTCCGGAAAGGTCAATTGCGTTGCTTTTCATCCGGACAACCGGCACATAATATCGGGCAGCCTGGACAAAACAATTCGTATCTGGGACACAGTTTCTCAACGCTCCGTCGGCCTTTTGAATGGACATGAAGGTAGCATCGAATCGATAGCCGTGGGGAATAGCGGGAATATAGTCGTTTCCGGCAGCGCGGACAAGTCAGTAGCGGTCTGGAGCATAGATGAAACTATGGGAACCGACGAAAAGACGATCCAGCCCCGATTTCTTAAAAAAGAGCATACCGATGGTGTCGTTTCTGTTGCTATCAGCAATGACGAAAAATTCTTTGTTTCAGGCAGCCGGGACGGAACTATCAAGGTTTGGGATGTAGCTGACGGGCATGTCATTCGGACACTCGACCCGAAATTGGGCGAGATTGACGCGGTGGCCATCAGTCCCGATGACAAATTGATAGCCTTTGGAGGGACAGATAAATCGGTAAATATCTGGGATCTCAAGACTGCCAAAAAGGTGCAACAGATGCCTGGCCACACGCGGGATATCCAGTCAGTTTCATTCAACCCGAAGAACCGACAGCAACTAGTTTCGACGAGCCGTGATAAGAGCCTACGGCTTTGGGACGTTTCGGCCGGCACCGAAATTCGTCCGTTGAATGGACATGCGGGAACCGTTTACTCGGCGTCATATTCGAGCGATGGCCGCCTTCTGGTGTCGGCGAGTGAAGATGGCAGCCTGATGATCTGGAATGCCGCCGGATGCGAAAACCTGGCCACTCTTGTTTCGTCCAAGAAGAATGACGATTGGCTTGTGGTGACGCCCGGCGGGTTCTTTGACGGTTCACAGTCGGCGTGGGAGCAGCTTTCATGGCGATTTGAAAATAATACTTTTAACGTGAAACCGGTAGAAATATTCCTGAAGGAGTTTTGGCAGCCGGGGTTACTCGCCCAAGTCGTTAATAGCGGAAAGCCACTGCCGAATTTGACAATCTTAAACAAGGATCGACGTCAGCCCGTCTTGAAGCTTACCCGGGTTGACGATCCCTCGGCAGCGAATAATATTAAGGTTAGGATAACCGTATCCCAGACTCCTGCCACCGTATCCCAGGCTGCGGTAGGTGCAAAAGATGTGCGGCTCTTTCGTAACGGCTCCCTCGTTAAGGTTTGGCGAGGAGATGTTATGGATGGAAAAAACGAGACCGTTCTCGATTGGTCGCTTCCGATCGTCGCCGGAGAGAACCGCCTAACTGCTTATGCATTCAATTCAGATGACATCAAAAGCCACGATCAGACCCTGATCGTTACCGGCGCCCCGGCACTTGAAAAAAAAGGCGTGATGTACATACTAGCTATCGGTGTGAATCAATATGTAAATCATGATTTTAACCTTGGTTACGCCGTAGATGATGCCAAGGACTTCGCCGAAGAATTCAAAAATCAACAGGTAAAATTAAGTAATTATGAGCATATCGATGTGATTCCCCTGCTTGATGCCTCGGCTACGAAGGACGGCATTAAGAAGGCGATCGCCGGAATTGGGGCAAAGGTTCAGCCGGAAGACGCCCTGATCATATTTTTTGCCGGGCATGGCAAAGCTAAAGACGACAGATTTTATCTTATCCCGCACGACCTCGGTTATATTGGCAGCCGGAAGTCGCTGGACGATAGCGGCATCCAAAAAATAATCGAAAATGGAATTTCCGACGAGGAGATCGAAAGCGCCGTTGAAAATATTGATGTCGGACAGTTTTTGCTTGTGATCGACGCCTGTGAATCCGGCAAGGCGTTGGAGACGCAAGATACCAGGCAGGGGCCGATGAATAGCCGAGGGCTGGCCCAGTTGGCCTACGAAAAGGGAATCTATATACTAACGGCGTCTCAGGCGTCTCAGTCGGCGATAGAGGATAAGAGTCTCGGACACGGTTATCTGACGTATGCCCTGGTCCAGGGGCTTAAAACGGCAGATGCGGATCAGAACCGGGACGGGAAGGTGTACCTTCGTGAATGGCTTGATTACGCGAAGCAACGCGTGCCCCAGCTCGATAGTGGGGATCTTGAAAAAGATGGCCTCCAGGGCCGCGTGATAATAAAAAAGATTAGGCCTAAGGGTACAGGTCAACGCGATCCCGAGGAGTTACAGCGGCCGCGTATTTTTTACCGTCGCGAGGCCGACGTTCGTCCGCTTATCGTCGCGCAGTCTTCTTCTAAACAATGAGGATCGATTTGAATCCAAAAGTACATCAAACATCGAATGATATTGACAATGATATGAACATTATTTCTATTCCCCGACTAATCACCATTTGTTTATTGACGATCACCACCTCCGGCATCATTTGGGCGCAGGACACAACGGATCGTTCCATTACATCCAAGGCGTTTGACGAGAGCCGGCCCAGCCGCAGAGGAAAAGGCCATGTGACTTCGAAAGCAAAGCCTCGTTCGTACAAATATGTGCGTTCCGATAACAATGTAGTTCATCGAAACCCGAGCCATAAGCCTCCGAAGCCTGTAACCACCGAGGCCGTGAAGACGATCACCCGGATAGGCGTTACGCTGTGGAAAGCTCGCGAGCCGGTTGGTAACGAGCCAGGTTATTATTTCACGTCCACGGATGACAAGGGAAAGATCCAGAAATTGCTTGCCGAGAGGGTCGGTATCGATACCGTTTTCAAACCACAAGATCGACTTCGGTTTGGGGTCGAGTCAAATACGCCGGGGTATCTATATGTGATCGGTCGCGAGACGTACAATGACGGTACTTTTGGCCGGCCGTACGCGATATTCCCCAACCCCGAATCGCCGGATGATGACAATACTGTGTTTCCGGGGATGTTGTTTGATTATCCCGATCAGCGAGATGAGACGCCATTCCTGACGCTTGATCCTCAAAAACCCACTTATTCGGGCGAGATATTGACGTTAATTATTTCTCCAAAGCCATTGACCATAATGAAGCTCGATCGGGATAACCTCCATCTGATAGACAGCGACGATCTGACCGACCTCGAATTCGGGACCGACGTAGAGGTCTTCAGCCGAATTGATAACGATGATAAGATATACACTAAGGTGGAGTCGGCATCAGCGTGCGGCGCAGCGGCCCGTGAAAAGACGGCCCGTGACCTTGTACTGAAAAAACCCGCCGGTCACCCGTGCGGTACCACATCTGGCCAGCTTTACAATGATGATCCGCATCCTCAGACGATGTATCACGTTAAGGTTACCCCAGGTCAGCCCGCAGTGGCCTTTATTAAGCTGACCGTTCATTAACTATTGATCTCTAGATGACGACAACGAGTCCGAGATGCCCAAGTTGCGGCGTGGCTGTTAGTGACGACAGCCGGAGTTGCAGCGTCTGCAAAGCCCCGCTCATTAAGACCGAGTGCTTGTCGTGTTCGGCCTTAATATTCGCGGGCAGCAGGTTCTGCGACCGATGCGGAGCGATCGCGCCGCCGGCCAAAATCAGCCTTGACGATGGTGTCGGGGAATGCCCCCGATGCACTATACCGCTCATGCCGGCCGTGTCGGCCGGAACGCGTTTTCACGAATGCACAAACTGCGACGGGCTATGGCTCGACCACGGTACTTTCGAGAACCTTTGCACGGAAAGCGAACGGCAAGCCACTCTGTTGACGCTCGTATCCGGCCGAAAAATCACGTCCGAAGTTCTCACTAAGGTTCGGTTTCTCCGATGCCCTGCCTGTAAAAAACAAATGGCTCGGAGCCGTGTGGCCAGATCGGCCGGCGTCATAATCGACGTTTGCCCCGAGCATGGATTTTGGTTCGAGTCCCGTGAATTACCCAAAATCCTGGACTTCATCACCAGACGCGGAACAGAATCTCCCGATCTGAACGAAAAGCTTGAGCTGATGGTCGGGCAAGACGGCATCGGGTTTGATGTCGGGCCGCACGACCCGCATCCGAACGATATGGATAAGGAAGCCCGGCAGGGAATTAGGAAAGTTATTCAAGGCCTGTTTGACTGAACGTCCCATGCGACCCATTCAGAAAGGAGAAGGGCTTCGATCGCGATATCGAAATTTGAAGCGGTCTTTAGGGAATTCTAACCGTCACTCGTAACCATAAATCCGCTGTCGCGGCAATCCGTGTGGCGGACTCACACGAGAATTTAAAATCACACGGCTTTCGCTCAAGAAATATATGTCAGTAAACTATTGATGTTATTGGGGTTATGGAGGCGGCGATCGGAATCGAACCGATGAATAAAGGTTTTGCAGTTCGTATTGCCGCCTTTTCACCTAATAGCATCTGGTGTCACACGCCGATATTTATTGACTTTCTCAACATTGGCGTTCAATTAGGAACACAGTAAGTTACGCAGTACACACGATAATTATACGATAATTTTTTCGATTTGCGATCTCGCATTTCCACTTCCTCTTCGAAATCTACGCAAGATACGAGTCGAAGTCAAGGCGAATCTTGGCGAATCAGGCTGAGAGGGTAAAGTTTTGATTTTCGGACGTTTTGATTGATTTTGACAAAGTATGAAAAGCACCGTGCTTCGCATGGGGTATGAGGGTCGCTGGTTCGAATCCAGTCGTCCCGACCAATAAACATGGGGCTTCCGATGAATTTCGGAAGCCTCGTTTTTTTCGTTGTTGGTTGCAGGATGGTTGCGGTCTGAAATTTTGGTGCCCTTTTATGCCCGGTTTTGATAGGTTATGAAAACCTTGAAGCTGTAGCAGAATATTTCAAACTTCGCCTTCCGTTGATGGTTTCATCTCGCTAGCGCGGGTTGGAGTTCTACGGGTGAGGCGAATGGATAAAATACCCTATAGAATGTTGTACTGTTCGGTATCTTTATCCTTCACAGTGTTACAAAACGCCCATGCTTTAAGCAAATAACATTAATAAACGGGCTTGCACAAAATGTATTGATATGAACTATTCGGGCGGAAAGCCTATTTGAATACTTTAAGGTTTTTACACCCATTTCCTCGTTTATAAGGTTTTAATATCCACTTTACGAGAAATAAACTAGAATCGAGTATTGATAGGATAAATACTTCTTCTTTCGGCTCTCAACCTAAAAACTCCCAAGGTTGGCATCCCCAATTGGAAAATATTAGTAACGATCTTCCCGTCACATTTAAGGTTTTACGACTGATCGGTCCACATTATAAGATTTTTACACCCCAATTGAGATTCCGGACTGCCAGTCGAATGCCAAAGACGAAAAGAAAGATAACGATTCCTGGCGACAACAGAATAAGCGGAGAGGCTTTGAGCATTACCAGATCGCTAGAGAGCGAGAGCATGTTGCCCAGGCTAGGTTCCGGCTCCTGTAATCCAACACCGAGAAATGACAACGCGGTTTCCGCAAGCAAAAATGCCGGCAGCATCAAGGTGGCCTGGACGATCAGCGGAGATGCGATATTTGGCAGTATGTGTCGGCACAAAACCCGCCTTTCCGTCAGACCTATCGAACGTGCCGCGATAACGAATTCACGTTGTTTCATCGACAATACCAAACCTCTGGTGAGGCGAGCCATTTCAGCCCAACCGGTCAGGGCAAAGATCATGATGAGCAGCAACGCGGCCGTAATTGGCGGCAACTCGAGCGGGAATGCGGCCCTCGCCGCGAGAATCAAAATCAGCGTTGGCAGCGAGATCATCGCGTCGGCGATGCCCATCATAACCGAATCGACGTTGCTGTAGGCATAACCGCTGATTGCCCCAAAGATGATGCCGATAATGCAAGCCAGAACCGTTCCCGCCGGGCTGACCAGGAGTGAGAACCGGATCGCAAGCAAAAGCCGGGAAAATCGGTCTCGGCCGAGCTGATCGGTTCCGAGTAGGTGAAGCCGTGGAGGGTTTTCGCGTTCGGCAGATTCGACACCGAATAAGTGCGTATCGCTGGGGACGAACCCGAAGAGCGAGTACGGCCTGCCGTGAGCAAACATCGTTAAAGGATATTTTTGTGTCACCTCTTCGTCGTACCGCATGTTACGAGCATCGGCCAATTTCTGAGCGTAAATAAAGGGCCGCAAATGCCAGATGCCTTGATCGTCTCGAAACCTGATGTTTGACATGGGGGCGGATGGTTCCTGACGTGTTTGTTCCCGATAATCGTAAGGGGCGAGAAAATCTGCAAATATAGCGATAAAATAAAACGCAAATACAATCACGAGCCCGGCAATCATAGCCCGGTTGCGAGGTGATCTACGCTTGGTCAGGATTTCATCCATAACTAGCCCCGGTTGTCGGAGCGAAGCCGTTTATCATTAACAAGCTGTAAAACTTCAGCGATCGTGTTTCCAAGCCACACGGCCGCGCTAGCCACAAGTACGACTCCCATCACCAACGGAACATCCCGTCCGCGAACGGCTGACACCATCAACGCTCCGAGCCCCGGCCAGCCGAGGACAGTTTCGACGATTACAGAGCCTCCTAGCAAGCCGCCAAACGACAGGCCAGCAATGCTGAGAAACGGATTAAGGGCCGCCCTCAATGCGTGGAGAGCTATGACACGCCATTCGGCCAGGCCCTTTGCACGGGCGAGCCGCACAAAATCTTCATTCAATGCGTCGGCCAGTCCGACGCGCAACTGTGCGAGGAATACAGATATTAGCGGAACGGACAGTACAATTGCCCCCGAAAAGAGTTGAAAGAGATTGATCTCTCCGGCAGCGGGGGCCGACATCGAAAATCGAAGCGTAATTACAAGCACAAGGAGCGCCAGCACCATGCGCGGCGTCGAAGCAGACAGCAGGACAATGGTTTCGATAAACCCGGACAGAAACCGGCGTCTATACCGGGCCGAGAGAATTGATAAGAAAAATGAGACCGCCACCGCGATCGCGAACGCAACGAAGCTCATAATCAATGTATTCAGAAACCGCGACCAGATTAGGGTGCGGACAGGAATGCGAAACGAAAACGACTCGCCCAGATCACCACTGACAGCTCCAAAAAGCCACAAACCGTAGCGTTCGGCAAATGTCCGGTCAAGACCGTAAATGCGTTTCAGACCTTCGATAGTCTTGTCCGATACTTGCGGATTCTCGCGAAGAGTCGAAAGAGCATCGCCGCCAGCGGACGAGAGCAAGGTGAAACTTATCGCCGAAACGATTAAAATCATCAGAAGGCCTTGAATATTTTTTTTGATTATAAATCGTAACATTCAGGTATCTCGGACGGCGACGGGAAAAATCATAAATCACGAACATTCTTCAATACTGCGGATTGATTTGCAAAACGAAAGATTCTAAACTCAAAAACACTTTACCTTTAGCCGCTATTTTTACGAGGAGCAATAAATCCATGCCGCAAAAAAGCCCGAGGTTTTTTATCATGCTGTTAGCGCTTTACAGCATGTTCTTCATAGGCTGTGGCTCCGCGCCGAGATCAAATTCGATTGCGGATTCTAAAATCGAGCCAAAAACTACAGGCACACGCGGTGGAAAACTCTCGTATCGTCTCACATCGGCCCCAAAAACATTTAATTATCTGCTGGCCGATGACGAGCCTACGATTGTTACATCAATGTATATGTTAACAAGCCGGTTGGTCGAATTCGATCATAAAACGCAGAAATTCGTGCCTGGACTGGCCGAAACCTGGACAACGGCATCGGACGGGCGCACGGTAGATATAACCTTGCGTCAGGGGCTAAAATTTTCGGACGGATACGACTTAAATACAGACGATGTGATCTTTACGTTAAAGGCAATGTATGACGAGCGGACAAAATCACCTGTATTTAGTGACGCGATGCTGATCGATGGCAAGCAGATCGAGACCAGGCGGATCGACGACCGCCGATTACAAATGATCTTTCCGCAACCGGTCGCCAGCGTTGAAAATTATCTGGTAAATCTCGGCGTTCTGCCATCGCATATTCTGGACACCGACTTAAAAGCCGGCAAATTTGCCGAGGCGTGGAAAATCAATTCTCCACCAGCCGGCATAATTACAAGCGGGCCATTTATCGTCGAAGCCGTGACGCCGGGCGAACGCATCGAATATGCTCGAAACCCGAACTATTGGAAAAAGGATGAAAAAGGTGAGCAATTGCCGTATTTGGATAACCTAAGCATCGAGATAATTGCCGATGCGAATAATACTTTCGTCCGTTTAGGGCAAGGATCTATCGATATCGCCGATCGCATCAGGCCGACGGATTTCAGCTCACTTTCAAACACCCCGGGTGCCGTAAAGGCTTTTGACGTGGGTTCCGGGCTCGGGATAGATCACCTTTGGTTCAATCTTAACGCCACCGACTCGAATGGTGTAGCGCTCAATAATCAAATAAAGCTAGGCTGGTTTAGCGATAAACGATTCAGACAGGCGATCGCGTCGGCCATCGACCGCGAATCCATCGCCTCGATCACGCTCCAGGGACTCGCATCGCCATTATATGGTTTCGTGTCGCCCGCAAACCGGGTGTGGTTAAATACGGATCTCGCAAAAATCGAATACAATCTCGCCAAATCGGAGCAGTTGCTCAAAGACGCGGGATTTCAAAAAAGCGGCACTGCGGAAGCTCCTGTTCTGCGTGACTCGCAAAATAATCCGGTCGAATTTACGTTGATCGTTCCCGCCGAAAATGAGCTGAGAAAACTAATGGCCTCTGTGATCCAGGAAGATTTGGCCCATCTCGGAATCAAAATGCAGGTCGCGCCGATTGAATTTCCGGCCGTTACCGAACGCTGGACAAAAACTCATCAATACGATGCCATTCTGTTAGGTTTGTCGCAAACGGACATCGAGCCATCGTCATATGGCAATTTTTTGGTCAGCAGCGCCGCGTCGCACCAATGGCAGCCGAAACAAAAATCACCGGCCACTGAATGGGAGGCACAGATTGACAAGCTGTTTGTCGAACAGGCGACGGAAATGGACCAGCAAAAGCGGCTGGCAAAATTCTTTGAGATCCAAAAGATAATGCGTGATGAGATGCCCGTGATACCGATTGTCGCGCGCCACGTAGTCGCGGCCGCCAATTCG
>JANYIL010000259.1 GCA_025362075.1 Chloracidobacterium sp. | reverse complement strand
CTGCCGCATCATGGCGACCCGTCCCGATTCGTCACGTTTTACGGTACTGAGCACCTGACGCATTAGTTCGATACGCGACCACGGGTAGTTGTTATAGACGGCTTCGCCGATCTTTGCGGGACGCACACCGGCTTTGATCAGTTCTGATGCGACCTTGAGGGTGCGGTCTGATGTGTTCGGGAAATGGAAAGATCCCGTATCGGTAACGAGCGCCATATAGACGCATTCGGCGATGTCTTTTGAGATGCGCCCGCCGATGGCCTTGCAGAGATTGTAGATCATCTCACCGACCGCCGAAGCGGTTGAATCGATCCAGTTGATCGTACCGAAATGCTCGCTGGTCGCGTGGTGATCAATGTTGACCGTTAATTCGCGATCAAGGCCGGCGATGCCGGGACGGTCGAGGTCTGAGCACTCGATAATGAAAACAGCGTCGTATTCGTTGTCGATCGCCTTAACGTCGCGGATCTCATCGGCGCCCGGCAGCGTCCGATATGCAACTGGGACATCACCGCGAACGATGACCTCCGCCTCCTTACCTAAGCTGCGGAGCAGCCAGCAAAGGCCGAGCGAGGATCCCACGCCGTCGCCATCAGGTTTAATATGCGTTGTAATGCCAAACTTACGTTTGGTCTCGATTAACTCAACTACTTGGCTTAACACGTGATAAAGAGTGAACAGTGAACAGTGAACAGTGAATAGTCAAAACCTTGTAACTATTCACTGTTCACTGTTCACTATTCACTTAACTCCTCATCCTTGATTACAATCTCTTCAAGGATCTCGCTGACACGCGAAGCGTTTTCTTCGGCTGTGTCGCGTAAAAAATGTAAATGCGGAGCATGGCGAAGATCCAAATTCATCGCCACCTGCTGTCGAACAAATGTCGACGCATGCCGCAGTGTTTTAAAAGCTTTGTCGATCTCGTCCTCGGTTCCGCGAATGAGAACGTAAACCTTTGCGTCCTTTAGATTTGCGGCAACGGTGACCTCGGTAACAGTTGCCAACAAAAGCCTTGGATCGTCGAGTTCGAACCCGACGACCTCGGCGATCTCTTCTTTCAATGCCTCGGCAAATTTTTCTGGGCGTCTCATTTCTGGTAATGAAAACGGCACGCCGAAACAGTGATTTGCTCGTCGTCTACTCGATACAGCAGTCGGTGTTCACCGGTAATTTTTCGAGACCAGACGCCCTGAAAATCATGTTTGAGCGGCTCAGGTTTTCCAATTCCTTCAAAGGGCGAGCGTTGGATGTCATTGATCAAAAGCACGATTTTTACCAAAACACGCCGATCTTCGTCAGCCCATTTTGTGAATTCCTTAAACGCCTTAGGAGTTATTACGACCTTCCTCATATTTATCGAGATCCAGCGAAATAAAATTCTCAGGGTGTTTCAACTCTTCAAGCATTTCGTACATACGTTCACGGTTTGCTTCCGTAGAGAGTAAATAGTCGGTCTCATCCATTTCCTCGCCTGGTGCGTTGCGACGGACAACAACATCCACTTCGATCCCCTCGTCAAAAGGCGATTCAGGAATTTCGATCCGACCGCCGGGCCTGACGATAATTCTTTCCCTAATTTCTGTAATCATGACGCATACCTCGATAAGATTATATTACAATTCCGTCGCGGCGATCTTCTCTATCATAAACGCCTCGATCTCGTCTCCGATCTTGAGATCGTTGAAATTAACAAGACTAATACCGCATTCGAAGCCATTCTTGACTTCGTTAACATCGTCCTTAAACCGTTTGAGCGTCGAGATGTCGCCTTCCCAGACAACGACGCTGTCACGCAGCAGCCGTGCTTTCGCCTGACGGCGGATAAGGCCATCGGTCACGCGGCAGCCGGCGATCGTGCCGAGTTTCGACACCTTGAACAGCTCCTGAACGACGGCCTTGCCGAGAATCGTTTCTTTCTCGATCGCGTCGAGCATACCGATCATCGCGGCTGTGATCTCTTCCTCGACCTTATAAATGATCGAGTGGAGGCGGATATCGACATCCTCGTGTTTCGCAATATCGGCAACCCGCGCTTCGGGACGCACATTAAATCCAATAATAACCACGGCCGTCGAGGCATCGTCAGCCTGCGTTGCCGAGGCAAGCAGCACATCCGATTCCGCAATTGCCCCGACCCCGGCACGGATAACGCGTACCTTGACCTTTCCGGTCGAAAGTTTTTCGAGTGTTCCACGCAGAACCTCTACCGAACCCTGAACGTCGGCCTTCAAAATAATGAGCAGTTCCTTGATCTCCGCCTGTCCGAGCGATTCGATACCGCGTTTGGTCGTCTTGAGCAGAGCAGCTTGACGAGCGTGCATTTGTCGCTGCCCGGCAATAGTCTGGGCCTTGTCAATATCCGAAACGACCTGGAATGAATCACCCGCCTGCGGTACGCCTTGCAGCCCAAGGATCTCTACCGGCGTTGCCGGCCCTGCTTTAGTCACCGCGTCGCCGCGATCCGAAAACATAGCCCGAACCTTTCCGTAAAACTGTCCAACGATGAACGGATCGCCCACGCTCAGCGTGCCCTGCTGGACAAGAGCGGTGGCAACGGCGCCGCGTCCTTTATCAAGTTTGGCTTCTAGCACAACACCGGACGCGCGCCGCGTCGGGCTTGCTTTGAGTGCGAGAACATCGGCCTGGAACAGGACGGTTTCGAGCAATGTATCGAGATTTTGATGCTGTTTAGCAGAAACCTCGATCATTTCGGTATCGCCACCCCAGTCCGTTGGATTGAGTCCCAATACCGCGAGACCCTGCTTGACCCTATCTACATTAGCACCGGCCTTATCAACTTTGTTGATAGCAACGATGATCGGAACCCCCGCAGCCTTGGAATGATCGACCGCCTCGATCGTCTGCGGCATGACGCCGTCATCGGCCGCGACGACCAAAACTACAATATCCGTCGCCTTCGCTCCGCGCGCACGCATCATCGTAAATGCTTCGTGACCGGGCGTATCGAGGAAAACGACGCGGCGTTCATTGCCCGGATCGTCCGGATTTGGCACCAAAACGCTGTACGCCCCGATGTGCTGCGTGATACCGCCGGCTTCGCCTTCGGCGACATGCTCAGAACGTATCGCGTCAAGCAAACTCGTCTTACCGTGGTCGACGTGTCCCATGACCGTAATGACAGGTGCTCTCGCCAACTCGACGTCATCGGCATCAGCGGCAATAAGCTCCTCAAATTCCTCTTCGATGACCATTTCCTCGAATGGCACGAAACTTACATCGTAGCCGAATTCACGCCCCATCTCGGTCGCCATGTTCTCGCCCATCGGCTGATTGAGCGTCGCGAAAACACCACGGTTCATCAACAAAGCAACGACATCTCGCGGCGTGATGCCGAGGGCCTCGGCAAACTCGCGGATCGTCGCCCCCTCAGTCAGACGCACGTTCTTTAACGCTCCGCCCGCTACCGCTCCGACTTGATCCATGACGCGCTCTTGTATAGAACGCTTCTGCGGTGCGTCGATGTCCCGATCGTTAAACCTACCGGTCTTGTCGTCCTTGCCCTTACGTCCCCCGCCGCGACCCGGTCGGCGGCGGTTGTCCGCCGGGGGCGTGTAGGTCATCTGCGGAGCGGCAGTCTCACCTGGGGTTCCGCGAAATTCGGGGCGCCGGAACCGGTCGTCACCCGGCCGCCCGGTGCGAGGAGCTTCCGCAACAAGGCGTCCCGTTTGGGTTGGAGCATCGCTGACGAGTTTGTCGCCCGGCTTGATGCCCTTTTCGAGCGCTAATTTGGAAAGCGTCAAGGTCTTAACCGTCGTGCCCGACTTGCCGACGACCGGTATTGCCTTGGCCTCGGCCGGTTCATTCTCCGCTATCGGCTCTACTTCGGCAATCGCTTCGGCAACCGGTTCCGGCACTTCCGCCAAAGGTTCGGGTTCAACGACTTTTGGTTTAGCGACTGTTTTAGGTACTTTGACGGGTTCGGCCTCGGCTTTGGGAGGGACTACGACCTTTTTCGACAATTTCCTGACCTGCGCCGCTCCAGGCTCGTCACCGGGGGCGTCGACCGGAACTTCGATAGCGGACTCATTTTCGATTTCGTCCGGGACGATCAGCGAGACTTCTACGTGTTCTGTCTCGGCCTCAACCGTTGGGGCCTCTTCGACGTGGGCGGCTTTTTTAATAACCTTGATGGCCCGCTTCGGGGCGACATCGGTCTTGGGGAAATACTTGTTACGGACCTTTTCAGCGACATCGTAGCTGACGGAATTAGACGCAACGCTAACATCGACGCCCTCGCGGCGCAGATCTTCCATCACGCGCTTTGGATCCTGTTTCACTTCGCGTGCAAGATCGTAAACTCTAATGCTCTTTCCAATCGCCATACTTAATCAATAGGTCACTATCAGCCGTGCTTGTTCGCAACAATGTAAATACAACTTATTTCATATTTACTTTTTCTTTGGGGCCGTCTTTTTAGTCTTTTTCGGCTCTTCTGCGGTCTCCATCGTCGGGCTTTCATCCGCCTTCTCAACCGTCTCCGGATCAGGTTCGACGGGGGTCTCTCCAGATTCCGTTTTGGACTCCTGGACAACTTCCAGGGCCGGCTCCTCGGCCGTTTCCGGCTCGGGCGTCACGGTCGGGGCCGATGCGTCACCAGTTTCGACTTCCAATTTCGACCCGGTGTCTTCGCCCATCTCGGCATTGCGGGCTTCGACTATCGAATTGGCTGCTACGCGAATTGCCTCGGCCTCATCCATACTGACATCGAGGAATTCCACCAGGTCGTCAACCGACGCTCCGGCAAGCGCAACCACATCCGAAATTCCTTTCTCAGCAAGCGTTTCCGCCTGCGACGCCGTAACGCCTTCAAGCGCCGTGATCGGCACCGCTTCGCCGCTCGCCATCATCTTGCCCATCTGCTGAGCGATCTCTTTCTTGAGCAGCTCTTCGCTAACGATCTTGATCTCCCAGCCGACGAGACGGGTCGCAAGCCGGACATTCTGGCCTTTTTTACCGATTGCGAGGCTCAACTGGTCTTCGCCAACGATGACTTCCATCAAGCGGTTGTCGATATTTGTGATCCGCACCTGCGAAACCTTCGCCGGCGACAAAGCATTTGCCGCAAAGACCGACGGCTCATCCGACCACTGGATAATGTCGATCTTCTCACCGCGAAGCTCTTTAATGATCGACTGCACACGCGAACCTTTCATTCCGACGCATGCTCCGACCGGATCGACGTCCTTTTCGTTGGATGTAACGGCGATCTTTGCACGGTCGCCGGGTTCGCGAACGGCCGATTTGATCACGACGGTCTCGTCGTAGATCTCAGGCACTTCCATTTCAAACAGCCGCTTAAGCAACTCAGACGAAGCTCTCGAAGCCTTGATCTGCTGCCCTTTCTGCTCTTTCGAAACGTCGACGATGACTACGCGGATGCGTTCGCCCTGGTTCCACATTTCGCCGCGTGACTGTTCGTATTTCGGAATGACGGCCTCGAGATTGTTGCCAAGATCGACGATCATGTCGCCGCGTTCGAAACGCTTGACCATGCCGTTGATAAGCTCGCCCTTGCGGTCGATGTACTCGTCATAAACCTTTTCGCGGATGGCCTCGCGGACCTTTTGGACGAGAATTTGTTTAGCCGTCTGAGCGGCGATCCGGCCCATATCCCCGCGATCAAGGGGCAGCAACAGCATGTCGCCGATCTCGATCTCGTCACCGGCCAGTTCCTGTGCCTCTTTGAGCGAAAGCTCGGTGAGTGGATCCTCGACCGTCTCTACGACGGTCTTTTCGGCCGAAACTTCTATATCACCCTCTTCCGCATTCCACTCGACCTGAATGCTATCGCCGGTTTTGTCTTTAAATTGCTTGCGGGCCGCCGCCTTAACGGCATCCTTCATGGCCTCGATTATCATATCGCGGTCCAGTCCCTGCTCGGTACACAATGCCTCAATGCTCTGTCCAATGGATGATAACTGTCCTATGCTCATAATCTTTTATCCATAACCTTGCTCTTATGAATTGCCACCAGCTTTAGCTAGCGGACAGAAGCAAAATTCCTTGCTTTATGAATTGCCACTAGCTTTAGCTAGTGGATAGAAGCAAAAAAACCTCTTGGGCTTTAGCCCAATTCCTCAATGTCGCCCAAATTCTTTCGCAAGATCAATTTTCAAATTTCCCTTTGCAACGTCCGAATAAGTAAAACTCACCGATCCGATTGTTCGGTCATCGATCTCAATCTTGTCTTCATCAACCGAAAGGATATCTCCGACAAAAGTCTTTTGCCCGCCGATCTCCACGTGTGTTTTAACCTTGGCCAGATGCCCGGTAAACTTTACAAAATCCGCTAGCGAATAAAGCTCGCGTTCGATGCCGGGCGAGGAAACCTCGAGCACATATTTCGACGGAATGAAATCCTCACTTTCGAGCACATCCTCGATCGCCCTCGAAAACAGCGAACAATCCTCGATAGTTACGCCATCCCGTTTGTCAATGTAGATGCGCAGCACCACATCACGCTTTGTCCCCGCGATCTCGACATGGACAAGTTCTACACCGTTTGCCGCGGCAACCCTGGCCGCGATATTTTCAACCCGCTCGGATATAAGATGCTTATCCATAGCTTTCAACCCAAAAGAAAAAGTGGGTGCGAAACCCACTTAACACGTCACCCGCGCATCGTAGCAAACGAATATCTTACAAGAATCCGTTTATTTGTGCAAGGCGGAATGTTGGTAGCGTGAAAACCTCGTTGGAATGGCCGAAAACGGCGTTTGGTAGAGTTATTTTGCCGTTTGGAAGGATAAAATCACCCGTTTGGTAGAGTTCATTTCCCGTCCGGCGCGGGCGCTCACTCCCTTCACTCCGCCACACTCTCCTCACGCAGGTCATGGCTGTGAAAGATGTCAATTGATTCGACGGATCCGGCAGAATTTTGGATTCAAAAAACTGCGTCCGCTTCGACGTCTTCTTTCTCTTTATCCTTTCTCCTTTATCCTTTTCGCACGCTCGCGGTGTGGGCTACAAATATGCCGCCGGCTCCGCCGACTATTTCCTTGCACTACAGAGCCGATGCATTGTATTGTTTGCTTATGATGGACTGGTCAGAATGCACAGCGGTGGAGCAAAACCCTAACAAGGTCAGCGGAGCGTGGATCTTTCGCGGAACGCGGGTGCCGGTCACAGCGTTATTCGAAAATCTCGAAGCAGGTGCGTCCATCGACGATTTTCTTTCATGGTTCCCAGGCGTGACAAAAGAACAAGTCGAATCCGTCCTCGAACACACCATCCACACACTCGAGGCCGAACCTCTCGCGGCATAGCGATGCATATTCTGTTCGATCAGGGCACTCCTCTGCCTCTCCGACGCCATCTTGCCGAACACACCGTCGTTTCCGCCTATGAAAAGGGTTGGAGCGCACTAGAGAACGGTGACCTGCTCGCCGCCGCCGAAGCCGACGGCTTTGATGCCCTTATTACGACAGATCAAAATCTTCGGTATCAGCAAGACCTTTCCTCCAGACGGATCGCGGTCATCGTCCTGCTGACCACAAACTGGCCGCGAATCGAAAAAAACGTATCACTTATCGTCGAGGCCATTGCCCAAAGCTCGACTGGCACTTATTTGGAAATCGCTTTTAGTTAAAAGCCATGCCCGTCATCCTCACCGACCGCACCGAACAACGCCTCTGGCTAAACGAAGGCGACGACGGCCGACCTGCCCTCCTTTATCCCTTAGCCTTTATCCTTTATCCTTTCTCTATGGGTCTCATGAAAACGCGAATAGTTATTGCTATCGTCATCCTGCTAATTGCCATACCTATCGCTGCCCAGAATGCACCGGAACCGGTGCGGGAACGGCTAAATTCTGCTCCAAAGGCCTTTCGCACCTTCTTTGCAAAGTTTCGTACGGCAGTCGAAAAAAATCGAAAAACCGAAGTCGCGGCAATGACTCGTTTTCCGTTCCCGTATGGGTACGATGCCGGCGACGAAGGAACTTACTCAAGAACGCAATTCCTGAAGCACTACAAAGATGTCACCGGCGATTTCTTTGGCGAGTTTAAGATGGAGAAGGATCCTGTTTTTTCTATGGGCAACGGTAGATATGTCATCTCGACCGAGAATGCGTCCCATCTGTCGTTCGTCAGATCGGGAACCACCTTTAAGTTCGCCTCATATTACGTCGAGCTATAGACTCCGCAGGCGAGATGGAATTCGACCAGCTTCCTGATACGCTTGAGCATTTGTATCCAGAAGAGAATCAGAAGTATTGAAGGTCGTCGAGCATTTCTTTTTGAGTATCTGATACTCGTGACGCTTTGGTGGTCGTCTGATAGACTTGTTTGAATTCGAACCTGTAGCAGGTTGACTTTTGTTTCCGCTACGAGTTATTGGGAGTCAGTCATGAGCTTTGTACGTGCCAACATCAAACGAATCGTGACCGAGGACGTAAGTCCGCGTGTAACTCAGCATGATGTAATATTTGAAGCTATTACGAATGCTATCCAAGCGGATGCGACAGACATTGTTTGCACAGTTAACTCGCATGACAACCCACTCAGCGAGCCAGATGAGGTTATTCTTGATAAGCGAGTCGATACGATTTCCGTTTCTGACAACGGTACTGGATTTACAGCAGATAGGTATGACGCTTTCTGCGAATATCGGTCTGAGGCAAACAAAGATTTAGGCTGTAAAGGAGTTGGGAGACTAATATTCCTAAAAGTCTATGACAAGATTGAGATCGTTAGTCGCATTTCCGCAGAAGGTTACGTCCGAAGTTTCACTTTTAGTCTAGAATTCGACCCGGCTGAGGTGAAATTGCAAAAGGAAACCGTCTCGGAGAATTCGACGGAGATTTCTCTTTCCGGCGTTACCGCCCTTTATTTTGATCAGAGTAGGGAACTTGATCGGCGGATTAGACTTGATATCGAGGCCCTGAGGGAGAAGGTTTATCTGCATCTGCTGCCTACGCTTTTTTTCTCTAAGAAGCGCGGCCGAGAAGTGACAATTAGCTTTATTAACGCGGCAAGTTCTGAAGTCATCAAGATACTTCCAACAGACATCCCTGATCTTAATACGACTAAATTCCAAGTTAAGGACAAGGACGAGAAACTTTACGACTTTAATCTTTACTACTTAGTGCGAAAGGAGGTCGGAAAGTTTAACGCTTATTTCTGTGCTGATAATAGGACAGTATGCGATTTTGCGGAGAAAGGACTGGGTGTAAGCCTGCCGGCGGGATACTCGGGCCTCTTCTTGGTTGAGGCTGATTATTTGAAACAGCACGTAAATAACGATCGTAACGATTTCGATAGTTTCCCGGTCAAGACTGATATGTTCGCGCCGCTTTCTTGGGAAATGATAAATAGAGCGTTGAAGGCGTCCATTTCTGGATTGGTCACAGAGTTAATTCCTGATGCTCCGGCACTTAACAAGAAGAAATTAGACGAGATTCAGAATGAAAGGCCCTATCTTATTGGTTATATCGAGGAGCGTGATTATGATATCGCGGGGTTTCTCGATAAGAATCAAATAATCGAAAAGGCTAAGAAGCGATTTGATGCCGCAAAAGAACAGTTACTAGCATCAGCAGGTAAGCAGCAGTATACGGATAGTGAGCTTACCGACGCTATACAAATAACGCAGGACGAACTGGTTTCCTACATCAATGATCGTGCGCTGGTTTTGGAACGGCTAAGGGTTCTGGCTGACGATAAGGAAAAAGTAGAGAGCGTCATTCATAACCTGTTTATGCAAAAGGGGACGGCGGACGATTTCTTTCTCATTGGAAAAAACAATCTTTGGCTGATTGATGATCGTTTCACAACTTACAGCTACGCCGCAAGTGATATGAAAATAAAGGGGATTCTTGAGGCGATCAAAGAAGACTCCAGTGAGTCCACCGCTTTGGATGATAAACCCGACCTCGCTCTATTCTTCTCTGGCGACCCTAATTCAAACGACAAACTCAAGGCGGTCTTAGTGGAGATAAAACCCTTTGACTATAAGTCAAAGCCTTGGCGGAAGAAGTCTGAAGGTGTTACGCAGCTTCGGGACTACGTAAGAGAATTCAAGGACCGGGAGAAGATTGACGAAGTATTTGCGTATCTAGTTACAGACGTAGATGATAAGTTTGCCGCCCGGTTAGAAGAGGATGGCTTCGCCCGACTCTACTCTCAGGATTATCCGATTTATCATCGCCACTTTGACAAACTGGGCACGTCGATTTTCGTTGTAAGTGCTAGAACGCTAATTGCAGACGCCGAAGCTCGAAATAAAGTCTTTCTTGACATCATCAGAAAGCAGACGCGACTTAATAAGCTCCTGAGTAGTGACTCAAAGAGCTAGTATGTTATTCGCAATCCGTGATTCTAGGATACTTGTAACGCCTGTAGACTCCTCGCCTGTCGGTATATCCGTATTTCTCAATCTTGCAAATAGTAGGTTTGTATTCTCGACCGTCAAACTGATAGGTTTGCAACCCACCTTCACAACAATTCAAAAACATGCGTCCCAACAAATCTCTATAACCTTTTGTTGACGTGGCGAGAACCTTAAGATCGAGAAATGTCCCTTCGAACGGAATCCGCTCGAATAACTTTCCCCGTTGTCGATATATCCAGTGCGAGCAGTTTTGGCCGCAGATCAAGCCTGCAAGAATGAACTCGGGGCGACCATCGCCGTCTAGGTCAGTTGCCTTAACGGTTAGTTGCTTGATGACTTCGTCTGTGGAGTATCCGGAGTTCCGAGCCACGTCTGAGGCGACCGAGTCATCACTTAACAGTTGATCAGCGAGGGCCTTTGGTGGGCGCTGACCTAAAACGCAAGAAGCAGCGATGAGCAACGGGACCGATAACAGTATGAGAGGACGCATCGTCGTATGATAAACCGAACCTACTTAAAATAACAGCAGATAATAATGAGCTCGCCCAGGCGGCGACCCCGGATGATGAGAGGTCGCGGATCCAGTCGGCGGAGCCGACGCTATATTTGTAGCCCACATCGCGAGATGTGGGAAGCGTCATCATAAATTGACTGGAACCGT
>JANYIL010000250.1 GCA_025362075.1 Chloracidobacterium sp. | reverse complement strand
GGCGTCGAAGTAATTCATAGGCTAAATTGATGACTTTGTGATAGATATCAGGAAGGGGCTGGCCTCTTTTCTGTCCCGTCAGTAATACACCTTTACATCTATGCATTTTCCTGTTATAATATCAGGCTCAGGAAGTTGGATCTTTGACAAATTTGAGGCTGGTGATAAATGAAAATGGACGTTCGCCGCCCTTTTTTTAAGACCGTTGTAAGACAATGTATTATTTATTTTAAAAAACAGCGGGACAGGGCGTAAAAATCGCTGTAACTATTGCAAATACATACGCTTATTTGTCCCGCTCCACTAGTGGGACAGCGGGACAAGATCGAAACCATCTGCGTCCCCGTTCGACTCAGCCGATATATATTTCATGGTCTAAAACAACTTTTGGAAACATCGCAACATCCAAAGTTTATCTTGCGATAGGTGCATTCGTTCCTTAGAATGTAAAGGGAATACAGGGAGCAATATGACGGTTATTAGGTTTGCGAATTTTGGCCGGATTTTCCGTCTGAAGAGGTCTCTGTGTCTCGCCATTTGTTTGCTGGCGTTTACTGCATTTCATTACGGCCAAAAGCCTTCGCCCACGCCGACGCCTGAGCTGCCGGACGATCCCAACGGCCCTGTACGCATTAAGACGGACCTTGTAACATTGACATTGACCGTAACCGATCTATACGGCAGATACGTCTCTGGTCTTGGCAAAAATGCCTTTGCCATCACCGACAATAATCAGGATCAGGACATCACTTTCTTTAGCGACAGTGATGCTCCGGTTTCGGTCGGGATATTATTCGACGTTTCGGGTTCGATGAACGGTGAAAAGATCCAGAAGGCCCGTAAGGCGCTTGCCCGTTTTATCGCCACGAGCCACCCTTCGGACGAGTATTTTCTGATCGCCTTTAACGATCGGGCCCAGCTATTAATGGACCGAACGAGAGACGGCGACGCGGTGCTTCAGAAATTGTCGCTGGTCCAGCCGCGGAGCAATACGGCCCTGTATGACGCCGTATATTTAGGTATCGAGCGTGTTACGCGCGGCAGCCACAATAAACGCGCAATGTTGATTATCAGCGATGGACAGGATAATTCGTCGCGCTACAATTTTGGCGAGGTACGCAGACTTTTGAAGGAATCCGATGTCGTAGCCTACTCTGTCGGAATTGTGGACAAAGGCGACGCCGCGAGTGCCTTGGGCATGCAAGGCCAGGCGTTTTTGGACGAGATCAGCTCCGTTTCGGGCGGCAAGGCGTTTTACCCGCAAACCGATGTCGAGATGGACGAGATCTTCGAACGGATCGCACTTGAGCTGCGTCACCAGTATTCGATCGGCTATATCCCCAAGGACTTCCAGCCGGACGGAAAATGGCGCAAAGTGAAAGTTAAGGTCAAACCCCCGAGAGGTTTGCCGCGTCTAACTGTCCGCGGTCGCGAAGGCTATTTCGCAACGCCGAACCCGACCTACCATTAGGTGCGGCATAAAAACTAACGATGAAAAGATCTTTCTACTTACTAACGATTGCGTTTTTGGGCACGTTCATTTACTCGGTTGGACATTTGTCGGTTAGTGCCGACGTGCCATCAAACGCTACACCGACACCCAGCCCAACACCGGCGGCCCCGGTTCTCGCAAAACCCACGCCGAAACCCACCGAAACGCCGGACGAGATAATCAAGATCGATACCGAGCTTGTTAATCTGAATGTGCGTGTCATCGATCGCAACAACCGGCCGATAAATAATCTTCAGGAAAGGGAGTTTAAGATATTTGAGGACGGCAAGACGCAGCAGATCGATTTCTTTTCAAAGTCCGAGGTCCCGACCAATTACGCGATGGTCGTCGACAATTCCGGCTCGATGCGGCAGCTCCTGGATAAGGTTATCGAGGCCGGCAAGGTGCTCGTTAACACCAATCGTCCGGCCGACGATACGATGATCATACGCTTTGTCGGGCGTGATAAGATCGAGGTCCAGCAGCCCTTTACGAGCAATAAGGCCGACCTTATTGATGCCCTTGAGAACATGTACATCGAGGGCGGCCAGACCGCCATCATTGACGCCGTCTATCTCGCTGTCGAGAGTGTCGATGAGCATGAAAAATCGGACAAACGCGACCATAAGCGTCGGGCTTTGATACTCGTCTCCGACGGCGAAGACCGCAACAGCTACTACAACGAAAAGCAGCTTTTCGAATTGCTCAAAGAATCGGAAGTTCAGATTTACGTGATTGGTTTTGTCAGCGAGCTGAGTAAAGACGGCGGCTTTATCGCCAAGAGCCCGCAGCAAAAATCGAAGGCCTTTCTCGAGCGGCTGGCGTTGGAGACAGGTGGAAAGGCCTATTTCCCTGTGGGGACGGCAGAATTACCCGCCCTTGCCAAAGAGATATCCAACGAGTTACGAACGCAATATTCGATCGGGTATATCCCTTCGAACGACGCTCACGACGGCACCTATCGAAACATTAAGGTTTCGGTCGATGACGGCCCCAATAAGGAAAAACGCATCGCCATCGCGAGGGCTGGGCGAGTCGCCGAGGGCGGCACCGCCGGAGCCAAACCGACGCCGACACCAGCCAAGCCATGATCTACGACCGCAAAATAGATCAGATTGCACCTCCCAATTACGCGCCCAGCTTTTCCCTGTCTCGGTTTGTCAGTCTATTCGGGAACCGATCCCGAGATCTTTTTTCGCGTCGTTTCTCCGGTGTGCAGGACCGGTATCGCTTCGTCGATCTCGTCGTGGGGTCTTGGAATGATATGAACTGCGGTAACGGTTCCAATACGGCGAGCGGCGGCGGCACCGGCGTCAACGGCTGCCTTTACGGCACCGACTTCGCCGCGAACGATCGCGGTCACCAGTCCGGCGTCGATCTTTTCGTAACCGACGAGCTTTACATTTGCCGCCTTGACCATCGCGTCAGCGGCCTCGATCATGGCCACGAGGCCAAAACATTCGACCATTCCAAGAGCTTCCATAAAATTGCCTCTTCGCTATTGTCGCCGGGACTTTCTTCGATACAAGAGAAAGACCGCTAGGGCCATCAACCCTACACCGATAAATATTGCCAGAAAAAAGATCCCTATTGCGGCTATCATTCAGTCCAATTCTACTTCCAAAAAACCATCAGGGAAACCACGACAAGAGCGATAAGGGCTATCAGGAGCGTGGCCAGTATAACAAGCCGCGAGTCATCTACGGGTTCCCAAGCGTATTCTTTGCCCTTTCTTTGGCCAACGCGCGCTTTTTTTCTTTCGTCGGCTGCCTTGGCCAGTTTATCAGCATTGCTATCCCCTTCTTTTGCTGGGTCAACCGATCCGTCCGCAACCGGCTCGATGATAGATTCGTCGTCACCGGGTTCCTGCTGTGGAGGCGGGACATTAGGTAACGGGGCACCGCAGTTATAACAGAACGTTGTGCCCTCCCGGACATCTGCCCTGCATTTTTCGCAGGTCGATTTTTCAGTTATGGTCTCTGCCATTTTCTAAACGGTTGCGAATATCTCCTTTTCCTCGCCCAAGTCACGGGCTGACGGAGTCAGGATGGTTTTTTTTGAAATATAGATTTTCTCGCCGCTATTGATAGCCCGGCGGACGTCGTCCTCGCTTACAAAATCGACTGTTTTGATGGGGACAGGCTTTTGAACCGCGTTCTCTGGTGTTACTTCGTGAACGATCGTTTTAACCTCTTGCTGCGGCGCCGGTTTTGGCGGCTCGGGCGTTTCGTTTAGTTTTTGCTTTAAGAAACGGTCGACCAACGCCGCAATATCTTCGCGACGTGGCCTCGGCGTTGGCGGCGCCTTTGGTTCAGCTCCTGCAGCAATCAGCGACGGCCCTCCGCCTGCCGAGGGCCGGTTTATCGGCTTTGTCTCAAACGCGACCCGTTTTATATCCATAAGATGGTGCGGCGAAATATTGTCCGACGTTACGTTGCCGCCCCACGAACCGCAGCCAAGCGTCATTGACGGAGCAAGGTCAGTCGTAAAGCCAATGGCACCGTGCGTCGTCGGTGAGTTGATGATTACCCTGGCGGCCGGCATTTGTTCGCCGTAACGGATCGCGGCGGCTCGATCCTGTGTGTGCATCCCGGCGGTGTGGCCCATCCCGCCGAAATGCAATATTTCCTGACACCGATTAGCCCCGTTTTCGACGCCATCGACAACAAAAAACCCTAGCGTTGGGGACAATTTCTCGATCGACCACGGGTAATCACGGCCTACACCGCCGCATTCCGCTAAAAGGCATCGCGTGCCTTCAGGGATAGTAACTCCAGCAAGATTGGCGATAAAAGCTGCCGATTTGCCAACAATTGCCGCATTCAAGGTACGTTGTGGCGTCAGCAGCACCTTTGCGACGGCGTCGGCCTCGGTGCTGTTGAGAAAATGCCCGCCCTGCATCCTAAATTGCTCGCGAACCTGATTCGCTACCGGGGCGTCGACGACGACGGATTGCTCAGAGGCACAGATCGTACCGTTATCAAAGCATGTTCCGGTAAGAATATCGGCAACGGCTTTCTGCACATTGGCGGAACGCTCGATAAAAGCTGGTACATTTCCCGGCCCGACGCCAAAAGCGGGTTTGCCGGACGAATAGGCCGCCCGCACCAATCCCGTGCCGCCGGTCGCCAAAATGACAGCCGTTTTCTTATGGGTCATCAGGGCTTCGGTGCCCTCGATGGTCGAATCTGTTAGGCAAATTATCGCATCCCCCGGCAGGCCCAATTTTACAGCCTCTTCACGCATGATCCGGGCCGTTTCGCCGATGCAGCCGGCGGCTGACGGGTGTGGCGAAAGGACAATGGCATTGCGGGATTTGATCGCGATTATTATCTTAAAAATTGCGGTCGATGTGGGATTGGTAGACGGAATTATCGCGGCTACGACACCACGAGGACTGGCGATCTCTACAACACTTTCACTTTCTTTCACGACGCCAACAGTTTTGAGGCCGCGAAAATAGCTCCAAACGTCTTCGGCGGCAAACCGGTTCTTTTCGCGTTTGTCCTCAGCCTTGCCAAAACCCGTTTCCTCGGCAGCCATTTCGCCGAGACGGGCTGATTGAGCTAACGCAACGCGGGACATTGCGTCACATATCTCATCGATCTTTGCCTGGCTAAAACGCGCGACGGACCCAAAGGCAAACGACGCGGCCTCAACCGCGTCGCGTGCTTGTTGCTGAGCTACAAGGTCCTTATCACCCATCCTGCTACGATAAAGAGCGGCTAAGCGTGTGATCTCACCGCATCTGAGGTGTTACCGCGTCTTGATCTTATTCCCCACTGACGAATCCGTTGCCGATGACGACGCGCCGCCCGAACCCAATTGTTTACCACCTTCGCCCTCGAGAGCTTTCTCATCGGGACTAAGGCCAACAGCACCGCCTTTCGGCAGAACGCGCTCAACCTCGCCATGCGGACGCGGAATGACGTGGACGCTGATCAATTCGCCTACACGCCGGGCTGCTGCTGCCCCGGCATCTGTAGCGGCTTTGACCGCACCGACATCGCCACGGACAAAGATTGTCACGTACCCGGCCCCGATGTATTCCTTGCCGATAAGTGTAACGTTTGCCGCCTTTACCATTGCATCGGCGGCCTCGACACTGCCGATGAAGCCCTTTGTTTCTACCATGCCCAACGCCTCTAAGCTCATTGATTTTTCCTCACTAAATGGATTACTTTACCGATAGTAATATAAGACCGAGGCAATGCCCAAACGGTATTGGCGACATTGCGGGTTTTACAGGCTGAACACCATGTAAAAACATTGTGAATCAATTGACAATCATTGTAATTGAACGATATATTTCAAAGCGAAGATATACGTATTTTTGTTAGTTTACACGTCGGCCGGAATCACTAAAAAATGTCATTGACTCTCGGTGAGAAATTGCGGGAAGCCCGCGAAGAGCGAGGTATCAGTCTAAGCGAGGTCGCCGAACAGACCCGCATCTCGTCACTATACCTCGAATCGATCGAACACGACGATTATCGCAATCTCCCGGGCGGTATTTTCAATAAAGGGTTCGTCAAAACTTTCGCAAAATACGTCGGTGTCAATGAGCAAGAGGCTCTTCAGGATTACAGCCGCTTGATCGAGGGCACGGATGCGGCCAAAGAATCAGAGTTGAAATTGTACAAGCCCGAGGTGCTCACCGACGGGTATTCCACGTCGTCGATGGTGCCGACGATCATTGTCGCGGTTGTAATACTCGCGTTGATGACGGGCGGTATCTTATTTCTGCTCAACTACTTACGGCAGCCAGCCGTGGTCGCCACCAACGCCACGCCCCCGGCAAATTCGAATTCGAATAAGGGCGGCAATACCCAAGGCGATGCTCCGCCGGCTGACGGCCCAACGATGACAGCCATCAAGGTCGAGGTCAAAGCGGTCGGCCAGCGGGTCTTGATCAGTTCCACAATCGACGGGGTAAAGGCCGACAACAAGGTCGCCGCCGACTCGACCGTGAGTTTCGAACCCAAGGAATCGCTCACACTCAACTATAACCGTTGGAATTTTAAGACCCTCCAAATGACGATAAACGGTAAGTCGATAGCTCTGCCGACGGAGCCGCTGGACCATAAGGGACAACGCATCGAATTTACGATAAACAAAGACAACATTGCACAGGTGCTGTCGAACGGATCGGTTTTGGGCGGGGTTCCGGCCTCTAGCTCCGACGCAAATGTTAATACGACTCCAACGACTGGCACCACAGCCGCCGTTCCAAAAACATCGCCACAGCCCAAACCAAGTGTCGCCACGAACACGGCCGCAAACATTTCAACTAAACCGCCGACGAACGCCAAACCAGCGAGTACACCGGTAAAACCTCCGCCGACCATGACCGGCAAACCGCCGACAATGACAGGAAAGCCGCCGGCCAACAAGCCGCCGACCGACTAACGACAAAAATATTGAAACTCATATGCCCGCGATTTTTCTTCGCGGGCATTTTTGTTTATAATTGGATATGGAAATCACCGAAATAAACGAAGGCCTGACTTTCGACGACGTATTGCTCGTCCCTGCATACTCCGAGATACTCCCCGCCGAAGCCGACACCCGAACCAAATTTTCGCGCAACATCAGCCTGAATATACCGTTGTGTTCGTCGGCGATGGACACCGTGACTGAGGCGTCGCTCGCGATCGCGCTTGCCCAGCAGGGCGGTATTGGCATCATTCACAAGAATTTCTCCATCGTGCAGCAGGCCGAAGAGGTAGATAAGGTAAAACGCAGCGAATCGGGCATGATCGTCGACCCTGTGACGATCCACCAAAACGCTCTGGTTTCTGAGGCATTAGCGATAATGGAGCGGTTCAAAATCAGCGGTGTGCCGGTCACGGATGAAAACGGACTGCTCACCGGCATTATTACGAACAGAGACCTGAGATTTGAGACTCGGTTCGACATCCCGGTTTCCGAGGTCATGACGCCGCAGCCGCTTGTCACGGTTCCGGTCGGCACAACGCTCGACGAGGCAAAGGTCAAGCTGCAAAAACACCGTATCGAAAAGCTGCTCGTCGTTGACGAAAACGGCCATCTGAAAGGCCTCATTACGGTCAAAGATATTCAAAAAGCGATCAACTTTCCTCTCGCGGCAAAGGACGAACTTGGCCGTCTGCGTTGTGCGGCGGCCATCGGGGCGACGGGTGATTTTCTCGAACGCGCCGAAGCTCTCGTCAAATGCCGCGTCGACGCGATCGTCATCGACACGGCCCATGGCCACAGTTCGCGTGTTATAAATGCGATAAAGAGTGTGCGGTCGAGGTTCCCCGAGATCGAGATCGTTGCCGGTAATGTCGCAACCGCCGAAGCCACGAATGCACTGATAAAAGCCGGCGTCGATGCCGTAAAGATCGGTATCGGCCCCGGCTCGATCTGCACAACCCGCGTGGTAACGGGCGCCGGTGTGCCGCAGATAACCGCCATCGTCGATTGCGTCAATGCCGCCAAAGACTCGGGCGTTCCGGTCATTGCGGACGGCGGCGTGAAATTCTCCGGCGATGTCGCCAAAGCCATCGCCGCCGGTGCCGACACTGTCATGATCGGCTCGCTCTTTGCCGGAACCGAAGAAGCTCCGGGCGAGGTCATACTGTTCCAGGGCCGCAATTTCAAAACGTATCGCGGGATGGGATCGATCGGTGCCATGAAACAAGGCTCAAGCGACCGCTACGCCCAGGAAGGCACTTCATCGGATGCCAAATACATCCCCGAAGGCATCGAAGGCCGCGTCGCCTACAAAGGCACCGTCGCCGAAATGGTTACCCAACTCGTCGGCGGCCTCCGCTCAGGCATGGGCTACACCGGCTGTAGATCTATCGCCGAACTGCAGAACAACGCCAAATTCGTTCGCATAACCTCCGCCGGGTTACGAGAATCGCATGTGCATGATGTGATAATTACTAAGGAAGCTCCAAACTACCGGAGCGAGACCTAAGAACAACATCGGCCAGCCAGGAGCGATAGACTGGGTACTTATACCGCTACGCCGCCGCCCGCGAAGCGGCATATAGCCACGCCCTTTACACGGCGTGCCCTTCGGAGAGGCCTCGTGAAAGAGGCTCAACTATCCTGTCGCCAACGGCGACAAATATTAAAGCCTAGGGTGGAGGCCGAGAGGCCGGCACCCTAGGTTTGTGCGGAGCGATGTCCGCTCCCTGAAGGGGAGCCACAAACCTACGTGCCGTTGTCCGTCCCCTACAGGGACAGGGTAATTTCGTTGTCGATGACCTAGGGATTCGCTCCCCGTGGTCGCTGCTCCCTAGGCTTTAATGTCCGTCGCCGTTGGCGACCTGAGATCACTCAAACCCCAACATCCCCTGATCCTTATTTTCCGCGACCATTTTCTCGGCGGACTTAAATGTTTGCAAATTCGGCGGCAGATCGACGTTTTTTCCGGCCAACAGGTCTTCTACGGTTAGGATCTGCAAACGCGGGTAGTCTTTGTTCCAGCCGGGCGAGTGGTAGAAGCCTTTTTCGGCGGCTTCGGCTTGCATTGGTTTGGTTGGCGGTTCGAGCGTGAGGAAAACTCCGATGGCGGCGTTTTCGCGGTCGATGACGTGGCCGAGGTCGCGGATGTGCGAGACGTTGACGTGGCCGCTCTTTACCGAAACCATCACGCGTTTTGCTTTGCCTGAGTTGTCGTCGGTAAATACCATTATGCCGTCAATGCCTTTGTCCGAGCCTTTTTTGCCTTCCTTTTGGCCTTTTTCGGCGCCAAGCGCTCTGGCCCCGATCAGCGGAAGTATCCACCATTGGAAACCGTAGCGGTCGTTTATCGCCAGTTCCTTTGCACCGTCGAGGTCCTCAGGCTGGCCGATGACGCGATAAACGCTGGGCGTCGCCGAAGGTGACGAAGATAATAGCCCAGGGTGAAACCCTGGGGAAATGTCCGCCTCAGCCTCCGCTCCCTGAAGGGGAGCAACATC
>JANYIL010000237.1 GCA_025362075.1 Chloracidobacterium sp. | reverse complement strand
AAACAATTATTTGGAAATTCACCAAACAAAACGCCGACAAGAAATTATCCAAATACTACGCACCATAATTACTTTGTCGCCACACTAGGTTACTGAACCCCGCACCTGCTCGCTGAAGGCGAGCAACAACCCCCGCGTGATTGTTTGTCGCTTTCAGCGACCCGGACCCATTTGTCGTCTGACCTAGGGTTCCGTTCGCTTCGCTCATTCCACCCCAGGCTTTAATGTCTGTCGCCTTTGGCGACCAAATCCAAATCGGAGTCGATTCCGGCCCGGCAAGCCGTTTTTCCACCCACGTTATATAGAATCGTCCTCACCTTTTGAGTCTTCGTCCAGCTCGTACCGGTCGCGGTCGCGTTTCTCGATCTTTTCGATAAAATCGAGCGGCTCGTTATCCTCAAAATTGATGCCCATTGCGTGGGCATTTGCCTCGACGTCGGATTGGTCGGGCGTCGGGTTGCCGCCGAAAACGCTCTCTTCGCCGGACGTATTGACATCTTCCCAATTCGCATCGATATCGCCGCCGGAATCGGCGGGCGATGCGGCGGTGTTTTGGTCAAGCCGTTCGATCAATTCGCCCGCGTCGTGCGGCACGCTGGCCACCTCGTCGCTAAAATCCGTTTCGGCCTCGTTAAATTCCTCTGGTTCTACAATCATTGATCCCTCCTTGTTAGTTAAATGCTGGTTAAATAAATACAACCGACTGCGACGACGGTACCTCGAACCGCTTGCGGCACCGCATATTCTTGCACATCAGCATGTCGTCCATGCGGACCATGTAGTCGCGTGATTTGGCGTATTGGGCACGTTCCTGCTCGTTCATCTGTCGCGGCCCCTGTTTTTTCTTGGTACGCTTCATCCAGCGAATATCGTAATCGGAGCGCTCACGGCAATGCGGACACGAAAAACTCGCCGATTTTGTTTCCTGCCGTTCGTCAAAAATATCCCGTTCATGCATATGCTTATTGTAGCCGATTAAATGCCGTGGTGGGAATAGGATTTTTGCAGAAGCCCGCGCATGAGCAAGGGCGTAACACTCAAGTTGGATGTTACGCCCTCGCTCACGCGCAGGCCTCGGCACTTATGCCGACAGTTTTCTTAGGTAATCAAAGCTGAAAATACCGGTGTCATGCCCATCGGAAAAATGAAAATTGAGGGCGTAACGCCCTACGATGGAGATATGTGCGAACGACATGTCGTCGGCGATCTGCTTTTCGTCGAGTATCTTCTCGCCGGTCCATTCGTTAATACAGCTTGCACAGGGACACCCCCGGCGCAGCGTGGCAGCGTCGTAGGCGGTTTCGCTGTCGTCCGACCATTTGATCGAGATTCGCGTCGGTGATTCTTCGACTATTTGGGTAGGTTCGATCATCGTTTATTCGTGAAGTTTGTCCGAGATCGCATCGGGATCGATCCCGTAATGCGTTGCGTGATAGACGGGGATGCCATTTTTTATCACAAATGCCTGTGGCGACGCATGGCGGATGGCCAATCGCTCGGCTACCGCATTAGAGATATCGCGGTCGTTCTGGACCGTCACGATATGGACATCACCGTTGACGGCTTCGAGCTGTTCGAGCACGTCGAGACTGATGCCGCAGCTATCGCTATGTTTGAACAGGAAGACCGGGTGGGTCTCGGATTCAGCCATCAGAGCTTCGAGCTTTTCGGCCGTATCGATCGTGATAAATTTCGGTGGCATCTTAAATTCCCTGATATGCGTTAGGCGGCGGCGGATCAAAGTTTGTTGGGCCTATCTTGGGAAACACTTTTCGATAAGCAACCAGACTCGTGGCCGTAATGATAGGGATCAGAAGATAGATTGCCAATCCGCACGTAACCGCGCTTAGCAGCCCAAAACCCATGTTCACGACGATCAGTCCCGTGATGCCGCCGACATTTTTAACTGCCGCCCGGGCACTGAGCTTCATCGCTTCCCAGCTCGACAGTTCGCGGTCCACCAGCAGCGGAAACGCAAATATCAGCAGCGAGTGGATCGTCACCATTATGAGGGATACGACCAGTTCGACAGCCACGCCCGCAACGAAGATGCCCAAAATAGCATTTTCATTTGCTCTTGACCCCATGACCGCCGCAGTAATGATCGGCAGATAAATGGTCACGAACATCACGATCATCAGGACGACGATTGGTACAACCATTACCAAGGTCAGCGGCAGGCTCGGCCAAAATAGCTTAAATCCTTTCCAAAGGTCGTCAAAAACGACGCGGCCGCCATCGATCTTTTTTAGGTAGACGGTAAAGATGCCGCATATCATCGCCCCGATCAGAACGTACATCGACACGCCGCCGATCATCGCGCCGACTATCGAGACGGCAAACAGGATCCAGTATTCGTCCTTGATCAACGCCCACGCCTCTTTGACGCATTCGATTGGTTTAATGACGCCCGTTTCGAATTCAGTTGGCTGCATTTAGGTTCAAGCTCCCTCGTAGATACTCCACAAATATTCCGTGACCATGCGGTCGCTCGAAAATTGCGGTGTGAGCGTGGCGATCGAATTTCTCATACGGCCAATCCATTCCGTTGGCAGTCCCACGTCGTTGACATCGTAAAACATCGGAATGATCTCGTCTTCGAGTTTTGAGTACAACGATTTGGCATCGGCGGCGTCGGTTTCGGCGTCGGATTCCTCGTCCGCCAGGTCGCTGATGGCAAAACCGTTTTGCCCGTTGTACCCCTCGATCCACCAGCCGTCGAGGATCGAAAAATTCAGCGCGCCGTTCATCGCGGCCTTCATTCCGCTTGTGCCGCTTGCTTCCATCGGGCGACGCGGGACGTTCATCCAGACGTCGACCCCCTGGACGAGATAACGGGCGACTTCCTGATCGTAGTCTTCGACAAAGACGGCCCGCTGCTGCCAGGTCGATTCGTGATTTATGCTCATTAGTGCCTGTAGGATGGATTTGGCGGTGCGGTCCTGTGGATGGGCCTTGCCGGCAAAAACGAACTGCACGGGACACTCGACATCGTCGACCATCTTCAAAAGCCGTTCGAGGTCGCTAAACAAGAGGTCCCAGCGTTTGTACGCTGCAACGCGGCGGGCAAATCCGATCGTCAATACGCCCGGTGAGAATAACCGCCGCGTATCCTCATGCTCGTTAATCGTGTCGCGTGTGCCGGTATTTTTTGCACGGGTTCGCTCACGGATAAAGGCGATCAGCAGATTTTTGAGCTGCCGGTGGGTGTTCCAAATTCCCGCGTCCGAGAGCCTGCCGACAGCGGCCGCCCACGACCCTTCGTCGCGAACGATCTCGTGCCAATTCTGTCCGATCTCACGCTCGTAAATACTCTGAAACGCCGGAGCGACCCACGTCGGGGCATGAACGCCGTTCGTCACCGACGTTATCGGCACCGCGCCCGAATCGTCGAGGTCCGGGAACATCCTGAGCCACAGCCCGCGCGAAACTTCGCCGTGCTTTTCGCTCACGCCATTGGCCGACCGGCACATGCGGATCGCGAGCGGTGTCATGCCAAAAAACTCGGTCTGGTCCGTCAGGTCGACGCGACCGAGAGCGAGAAATTCGTCGACCGTGAGTTTTAGCGACTCAAAATATTCCGCGCTAAAGCATTCCCTAAGTATCTGCGGTGGAAAGACGTCGTTTCCGGCGGCAACCGGCGTGTGCGTCGTGAAAACGCATTTTTCGCGGATAACGGCAGCGGCATCGGCAAAGTTTTTTTCCGGATTCTGCCGCAAATGTTCACGCACCAGCTCGAGCGTGAGAAACGCCGAATGGCCTTCATTCAAGTGAAAGACCGCCGGCTCGACGCCGAGTTTTGCCAGCAGCCTGACGCCGCCCATGCCCAAAACCTTTTCCTGCACGATCCGCGTCTCGACATCGCCGCCATACAAATGTCCGGTTATCAGCCGGTCGACAGGGCTGTTTTCCGGCACATTGGTGTCCAGCAAAAACAGCGAAATGCGACCAATGCGTGCCAGCCACGCCTGTGCAACGACCTCGCGGCCGCGAATATGGACGGAAACTGTGATACGCTCACCATTTTCGTCAACGGCAGGTACGACCGCCAATTCCGAGTCGAAAACGTCGTTATACGTCTCTTCCTGCCAGCCGTCGTGCCGTATCTTTTGGCGAAAATAGCCGTACCGGTACAGGAGGCCCACGGCGGTAAGCGGCAGATCGAGGTCGCTCGCCGATTTGAGGTGGTCGCCGGCGAGGATGCCGAGCCCGCCCGAATAGTTTGGCAGGGAATTGTGAACGCCGTATTCCGCACAGAAATAGGCGATCGTCGAGGCTCGCCGTTCGACCGACAAATACTGCTCACACTTCTCGTTAAACCGCTGTAGCCGTTCGACATACGCGGCGTCCACCGACCGCTGCGAGAGCCGCAGACCGCTTATCTTTTTCAGTAAAACACGCGGATTTTGCTCACACCTATCCCACAGATCGGGGTCCAGATCGCGAAACAGAGCGTGGCCCTCTGGCTGCCACGACCAGTAAAAATTTCGCGAGATCTCGTCGAGCGCGGCCATATTTTCGGGAATCTCGCGGCTAAATTCAAAATCGGTTCGTGAAGTGTTTTCCGTCTGCGGGCTTACTGCTTGTTGCGTTGTAATATCGGTCGAGGCCTCCATCATAATTCAGATTGCTAGTATGCAACGAATATAAACGAATCGGGCGGCAGATTCAAATTTTTA
>JANYIL010000186.1 GCA_025362075.1 Chloracidobacterium sp. | reverse complement strand
CCGATTCGACGCAGAACGACTCGATCTTCACACGCCCGGACCTTGCCGGAATAATGATGCTCACCGCCAAAATGCGATCTTGTTTTCCGCCCTTGACGATGTCGCCGGACTGGATAAAAACATCGAATTCTTTCGACAGATTTTCCACCTCCAGCTCGTTCACCTCGGACGTTTCATAGACCCGAAAGAGATTTCGCTCCATCGCTTCCTGCAGCGTCATGATGTTTCCTTTTTTCGACTCGTCCTTGCCGTGGATCAGGAAGATCGAGAGGTTTTTATAGGTGTACGGTGCCGAGACCGTGTAATTCCCGCTTTGTGCGGCAGCAATTCCGGCGACTCCAACGACGACTAAAAATAAGGCCAGCAGCCTGACTAAATGTGTAACTTTCATATATCAACTCCTTAAGAAAAAATCCCCTGGTTGTGACCGGGAAGAGTCGTCGCTGTTTCTTTTGGAACGGGAGTAGGGGGCGTTTCTTGCAAGCGTCGTTTTTCAAATGCCTAATTGGATGCCCATCAGCGGCATTTCCAACTTTCGGTATCGGCAGATGTGGGTTAGACTTAACGACATCAGTTTCTTAAATTCTGCACCATTAAAACAAAAGGGGAGAAAACTATGTCACTTACCGACAAGATCTCTGGCAAAGAGATCGGCATTGGGATAGGTATTTTGATCGTCGTCGCGATCGGAATGTATGTAACGCTCGGATTTTTTAGGGCCGAGGGAGTCAAGTCCGGCGCGGTTATTTCGGACAAAGGCACGAAGAATCCTAATCATGTCGTCGCCTCGATCACGCTGCTAGGCCTCGATGCGGTCAAGGGCGACGCCTCGGCCCGTATTGAATTCGCGCCTAAGGGAAATCTCTTAAACGACGAAGATAATACGCTCAAGAAAACCATCAGATTTTTCATCAACAGCGCAAATGGCAAACAGGAGATCGATTTTACCAAGGGCAAGCGGATGACCCCGGTCGAGACCGTTATCAATACTTATGACGGAAACGTGTCGGACTATCCATTTGACCACCACAAGGCCGAGGTCGAACTGTACCTGACCCCGGGCAAGGAAGACCCCAAAAAGGCGGCCGAAAAACCCGCCGCCGCTAATCCAGCCGCCGAAGAACCGGCAAATGCAAAAAAAGAAGAAGATGCCGAACCGGAGGACATCCCGCTCGTGGTCGATTTTTACGGCTCGCTGCCCGGCTACAGGATCACGACTGAGGTGTCGAAAGAAACGGATGAAAACTACGCACTCTTTGATGTGAACTTTGAACGTTCGTCTACCGGCATCTTTTTCTCGATGTTTATCGCTGTGATGATGTGGGGATTATCGATCGGCGTCCTCTTCCTCGTTCTGAGCATAGTGATCCGCAAGCGAAAGCCCGAGATCGCGATGTGCTCATTAATGGCGGCTCTGCTTTTTGCCTTTTACGCCGTCCGAAACAGTCAGCCAAATGTGCCGCCAATCGGCGTTTTCAGCGATTTCATCTCATTCTTCTGGGCTGAAATCATTGTTGCGGCATGCTTGCTGATAGGCACATTCGCCTGGATACTCAGGCCAACGAAATAGCGGTTAGATTGGTTCTCGACCGCTTTTGAGGGTAACGATGAGGCAGTTTTCAAATTAATTCGATCGGAGGTATTTTCTGTATGAAATTCATTTCACTCGGGATCATCCTTTTTGTGATGACGTTTTGCGGCCGGACGGACAAGCTAAAGCAAATGGGCTCGGGCGGCTCAAACTCGAACTCGTCAAGCTCAAATTCGTCGTCGAGTTCGAATTCGTCATCGGCGGCCGCAGCCGACAAGGCAAAGCCATCGTCAGTGCAACAGGCGATCATTGACGGCGGCACCGAAACGAAATGGGAGGATCAGGGCCTCTCGTGGAAACTGCCGTCGGGTTGGAAAAAGATGGACGTCAAGAAAGAGTCGTTCAATTATCAGTCGCCTGATAACGCGTTTCTGCTCGTCAATATCTCAACCATGTCCGACAGCTTCCCAATGGATGTCAGCATGAAGGCATACTATGATCAGGCGATGCAACAGCTTAAGAATGGGAAATATGAGTCGGTAAGGATGGTCGATATTGACGGGATCACGGGCGTCGAATTTGTCGAGGCAATGCCCGAGGATAAGAGCGGCCCTCGCCGTCATCAATGGATAGCCTACCGGACGTATCTCGGTCAAAAGCAGCAGCTAAACGTCATGACCTCGACTAAGGGCACTAATTTCGACAAACACTCGGACGATTTCCCGGCGATACTTTACTCGATGAAAGTCGTTAAATAGCGATCTTGGTGAAGACTAAAGCGGCGTCGGAGCGTCGGCGTGCGGCACGAAACACTTGCGGCATCTTGCCTCGTATTTATCGCTGGCACCGACCTCGACGCGAGCCTCGGATTCGACGGTCCGCTGGGAATAGTTGGCGGTCGCACCGCATCGAACGCATATCGCGTGCGTCTTAGTGATAAATTCGGCGATTGACAGTAGTTGTGGCATCGGTTCGAAGGGTTTGCCCATGTAGTCCTGGTCAAGACCCGCGATGATCACTCGTTTGCCCATTTCGGCGAGTGAGTTGACGGCCGCGATGATCTCCATGTCGAAAAACTGAGCCTCGTCGATACCAATCACCTCGGTATCGGGCATCACCTGCTCCATCATTTCCGACGTCGAGTTTACCGGCAGCGAAATGTGCTTCTGGCCTGAGTGCGACGCTATTTCCTCGACCGAGTAGCGGGCGTCGATGCCGGGTTTGAACACCTGAACTTTTTGCCGGGCAATACGTGCTCGCGTAAGGCGGCGGATAAGCTCTTCGGACTTGCCTGAGAACATCGAGCCGGCGATCACCTCGATCCACCCCCCATCGTTTTGACGTACCTTGCGGCGTTCTTCCGCATTGTCGAACGCAAATTCTTCAACCATAAAATGATAATATTTCCCGTCACATGTGAAGGAAGTACGAATTTATCACGATGGTGCGGAAATGTCATTTTCGAGCTCCGATGTTACGGCATCGTAAACCTCATTGACCCCGATGGCTCCGATCGAGCCGCTGTTCACGACCCTCAGACGTTTTGTCAGCGGCAGGAATTCGGTCGGTGCCGCTTTATCGGCGATGAGGACGATCACCGCTTTTGTCGCCGCCGCAAGATGGGTTGGGCCGGTGTCGTTGCTGACCAGCACTCTTAAAAAAGTAAGAGCGGCAAACAACGGCAGGAGTTTTAGCTCGTCAAGGATAACCACCGTCGGCGGAAACTCGCGTTTAACCACCGAGACTAGATCGAGTTCCTCGGGGCCAAGAAAAACCAGCACGCGCGTACCATCATTCTTGTCCAACCGCGCCGCAAGCTCGGCATATTTCTCAAGCGGCCAGCGTCTGCTCGGGTGTCCGGCACCGAGAAACATGCCTACCAAAGTCGATCCGTCGATGCCACGGTCGATCAAGATCTTTCGAACCTCGGCTATATCAGTCACCGCCGGTTCGAGATCGAGAACCGGGTCAACATTCTCGATGCCGAGCGGCCTGAGCACATCCATATACCGATGAGCGGCGTGTTTGCCGCGGTCTTCTTTCGGCGGCTTGACGGAGAAGTTGGCCAGGCGGTTGATCGAGCGACCGGCGCGATCGGCGTATAGGCGATTTGGGATGCCGGCCAAAAAACCAAGCAAATTTGTCTCCGACAAGCTATGGAGATCAACCGCGAGGTCGAAACGCCGCCGCCGCACTTGCCTGACAAGACTCAACATTTGAACGACCGACCTGACCTTGCTGCCATCGCGGAGTTTGACGCGGTCGACCGCGATCTGATCGTCGGCCACACCCGCGAGGTTAATAATCGCGGCGGTCGAGGTGCCGGACATGACGGTGAGCTTTGCATCCGGGAACCGCCCTCGGATCGCTCTCAACACCGGCAGCCCAAGCACCACATCGCCAAGCTGGCCGAAGTGCAGCACGAGAATATTCTTGAATTCGGGTCGAGCGGTCGCCAAGCGAATATTTTACAACATTCTCAGGTCGCGGCCCGTCATCTCGGGCGGTTTTTCGATGCCCAGAATGCCGAGGATCGTCGGAGCAATGTCGGCGAGCGAGCCGTCTTCGCGTAGTTTCAGGCCGTTGGAGTGTTCATCGACATAATGAAACGGGACCGGATTCGCGGTCGCGGAAAAGCTTACCTCGCCGGTGTCTAAATGGAGCATTTCTTCGCAATTACCGTGGGTCGAGGTTATCAACACGACTCCGCCGAGCCGCGTAACCTTGTCGCAGATGCCGCCGATGCAGGTGTCGATGAACTGGATCGCGGCGACCGTTTTTTCGACATCGCCGGTTTCGGCCATCAGGTCGGCGGCCGGAATGTTGGCGACAAATACGCCGCCCGGAGATCCCTCGATGCTTCGCAGCAGTTTGTCGGTTATCTTGAAACTTTGCGATTCCGGATGATGATCCGCCGCTCCCGCTCGCGAGCCGGGAATGTGTATCTGCTCTTCGAATTGTTGCGAGGCGTCGGCACCACCGTCAAAAAGGTTGGTAACGTGCTGAAAACGCGAGGTTTCGGTGATCTTAAAATTCAGTATCTGGTGGTCCGACAGCACCTCGGTCAACACCGATCTCTCAGGCTCATGGCTGAATGCGGCCGGGAGGTTAAAACTGCGGTCATACTCGGTCAGGCAGACAGTATCGACAAGGGGCTTAACAGCGATCGACTCGTCCGACACGCACAGCGAACGCGCCAGTTGACGCATACCGTCGGCCCGGTGATTAAAGAAAACGACCAGATCGCCATTTTTGACCGTCGCAACAGGGACATCCGGTGAGCCTTCTATGATGACGGGCGGAACGAATTCGTCCGAAATTCCCCGCAAAAACGAGTTTCGGATAGCAGCGACGGCCTCGCGAGAGCGTTCGCCCTCGGCGTGGACCAGCATCGTAAACGCACGGGCCGTCCGCTCCCAATTCTCACCGCTGTCCATCGCGAAAAACCGCCCACACAGCGTTGCAATTTTTCCAACCCCGATGTCGGCGAGCTTGATCTCAAGGGCCTCGACGTAAATGTCGGCCGTCCTCTGCGGTACGTCCAGGCCATCGAGAATGCAATGAATGTAAACCTTTTCGAGGCCCTGAAGCTTGGCAAGACGGACAACGGCAAAGAGATTTTCGATTGACGAATGAACACCTCCGTCGCTTAACAGGCCAATAATGTGTACGGCTGAGTCATTTGTCTTTGCCTTCGAAAAAGCGTCTTTCAGCACCTGATTTTCGAGAAATTCACCTGACATCACGGCATTCTTGACCCGCGAGATCTCGGTCTGGGCCATGCGGCCTGTGCCAATATTGAGATGCCCAACCTCAGCATTTCCCGGCTGCTCCTCCGTTTGCCCGACGCTTGCTCCCGACGCCGCAAGCGTCGTCATCGGATAAGTGCGAGCGATCTCATCGTAGTGGGGCGTATGAGCAATGGCTATCGCGTTGCCCTCGGTACGCGGGGCGTACCCCCACCCATCGAGTATCACGAGGGCCACAGGGCGACAAATTTTATTATTTTTGTTTTCCATCAAGCAGCCAGGACACGCGACGCAGGAAACTTCATTATAATTATAAACGATTAGAGGTAGGTGAATGCAACAATTACTTTTGCTTCCGAGCCGCCGCCGCTAGCGGCCTGAATTGTGGCACAGAAGTGGTTGCCACACGACGAATTGACTGCATGCGGTTCAATTGCCGCTGCCGGTCGTCGCGGATCAGGTTTCTGAAATATTCGCTCACCGAGCCATAACCCGACTCGCCAACCCGTGTATCGACGTAACGTTTTACCGCCTCGGGCACCGAAATATGAATGCTTGACCTCGACATAAGATTACTCCACAAAAATCACGTCTGTGTCACAGAATGTCACATTTTGACACTGAAAGGCTTGTTAAAAAGACTCGTAAATCATTGATTTACATGTGTTTACAGGGACGATTTCATATTTTCCGGTGTCCCGCTGCCGTCCCGCCTCTGTCCCACACATATTGGGGCACCGTAAATATTGTATTTATTACACTTGCGACTATTTTTCACTCTTGTTCCACGTTTTTTCAAAAAAATTGTCAATTTCCGATTGAGCTGCAGTTGACGGAGAAACTATACCATCTTTTGCATCTATTGTCAATAGTTTTATCCATGCAACGTTCCGCGGAGGCTTTGTCGATTTCTACCAATATCAAACAAACTTTAGTACGCGTCACGAGCGGTGAGCTCCATCCATCGGTCGGGGTGAACAAGTGGGCCGAAACCATATTGGGCGTACAGTCCGTGAGCGTCGCGGGTCGCGAGGACCCAACGCCGCATCCCTTGCAAATCGGGATGGGCGACGATAGTTTCCAAAAGCCATTTGCTCAACCCACGACCGCGATACTCACTCAAAACAAACACATCGCCGAGATATGCAAACGTCGCCTGATCGCTGACGACACGCGCAAAGCCGATTTGCCGGTCACCATGATAAAGCCCGAAACAGGTAGAGTGTTCGATTGCCGTCCGGGTTTGTTCGGGTGTACGACGCCGTGCCCAATACGAGTCATTGGCCAGGAACGACTGGATCTCGTCAATCTGGAGTTTCGACTTTTTAGTGCTTATCGTAAATTCGCCTTTTTGCCATTCGTACATAGATCAGATCAAAGACTCGGTGTATTTCAACCCATGAATAAACTTAAAATCGCTTACGTTGTAGGTAGCCACTATTAAATCGTTTTCAATTGCCGTCGCGGCGATCAAGGCATCAGGCAGCAATAATCCATGAGAATTCGAATAAGCATCGATCAAGCGAATTGCTTGTTTCGAAATGTCGTGTGAGATAAAGATTAGCGGAAAACCATCGAGATAGTTTTTAATCAATCGCTTTTCCGCTTTGGATTTTGATCCCTGCAAACATTCGATGTAAATGGTTGCGTCTATAAATGATTCATTATTCTCGACATATTCTCGAATTTGCGAATCGCCCCTGAAAATATATGAGAATACATTAGTATCGACCAGCAACTTGATCATGTGGTTCGGCGATTATTCTCCCGAATCTTACGGGCGATTTCCATGGCTGATTCTTCACGGTCAGACCAAATCCCCAGCACTTCGTCGCCGTCACTTTTAAGAGTTTTTCTTCTTGGCGGTAAGATTGCCGACGTTTCCGAAGCACTCGCGTTCTCCTCAAGCTCGCGCAAGAGTTGTTGCCCGAACTTTAAATCTTTGACACGAAAATACCGATTAATATTTTGCGGTAAATCGACTACAACTTGTCCCATAAAATTCTCCAATAACGAATAGTTCTAGAGCATTTTATCATAGAAAATTACTTATAATTTACTAAAAAGTCTTCAACTTCTCTTGTCGAGCGAAGGCGAATTACCATTTTGTTGTCCTCATATTGCTTTAGTTCGGCTTCTATCAGAGGTCTCGCACGGTTGGGATAATTCCAAACCCAAAGAACGAATTCGATGTCCATTTTTTCATTGCAGCCTTCGGCCATGTCGGGTCGGTTCTTGCCTCGATAAGCCAAAGCCCGTTTTAAAACGCGGTAGAGGCAAAGGTAACGCGGCATATCAAGAAAAATTACTGTATCGCAGGCCCGCACACGCATCTCGCGGGTTCCGCCGTAGTTGCCGTCCATTATCCACGACTCGCCTTTTAGCAGTTCCTCGACAGTCCGTGCCCATTCTTCCTTGGAAGGTTCGACCCAGTTTGGCTTCCAGTAGAGCTGGTCGAGGTGAATGACGTTGATGGTCAGAGCCTCTGCCAGACGTTTTGAAAAAGTCGATTTCCCTGCTCCGCCCGAACCGATGACGATTATCTTTTTCATTTGGCAGAAAGGACGCGTTTTGCTCTGACGCGAAACGCGAACTAATAACTGAAGAAAAGTGGTTAGTTATTTGATTTGATAAAAGGCCTTGCGGCCCGGGAATTTTGCCGAATCGCCTAGATCTTCTTCTATACGCAGAAGCTGATTGTATTTGGCAATACGGTCTGAGCGGCACAGGCTGCCGGTTTTGATCTGTCCGGCATTTGTTGCTACCGCAAGATCGGCGATAAAGCTATCTTCCGTTTCGCCTGAGCGGTGCGAGATGACGGCGGTCATGTTATTTGTCCGAGCAAGCTCAATTGCATCAAGCGTTTCCGTTAGCGTTCCTATCTGGTTGACCTTGATGAGGATCGAGTTTGCGGCGCCGAGATCGATTCCCTTTTGCAGGAATTTTGTGTTCGTTACAAACAGGTCGTCACCGACGAGTTGAACGGTTTTGCCGACGCGTCCATTGAGATTTATCCATCCGTCCCAGTCGTTTTCGGCCATCCCGTCTTCGAGCGAAATGATCGGATATTGAGAACACCAGTCGGCCCAGTAGGTGGCCATTTCGTCCGGTGTCAGCTCACGCTTATCGCTCTTTTTGAAAACGTAATGCGTCCCGTTAAAAAACTCGCTCGCCGCCGGATCGAGAGCGATCATGACGTTGTCGCCGGCCTTGTATCCGGCAATATCGATGGCTTCGAGAATGGTTTCGACCGCTTCGTCATTCGATTTGAGGTTCGGCGCAAACCCGCCCTCGTCGCCGACGCTCGTGGAATAGCCGCGAGATTTGAGTACGCCTTTTAGATGGTGAAAGATCTCGGCTCCGCAACGCAAGGCCTCAGTAAAGCTCTCGGCACCGACCGGCATGACCATAAATTCCTGAAAATCGACGTTATTGTCGGCGTGGGCGCCGCCGTTGAGGATGTTCATCATCGGCACGGGCAGCGTCTTGGCGTTTGTGCCGCCGATGTAACGGTAAAGCGGCATTTCCTGAAACGCGGCGGCCGCGCGGGCATTTGCCAGCGAAACGGCGAGGATCGCATTCGCGCCGAGCTTTGATTTTGTCTCGGTGCCGTCAAGCTCGATCATTGTCTGGTCGATCAGCGTCTGATCTAGAGCGTCGAGGCCTTCGAGTTCGCGGCTGATGATGTCGTTTACGTTGGCAACAGCCGTGAGGACGCCTTTGCCCATATAACGGCTTTTGTCGCCATCGCGAAGCTCGACCGCCTCATTCTCACCCGTCGAAGCACCGCTTGGCACCGCCGCTCGGCCCTGCGTTCCGTCTTCCAAAATCACCTCGGCCTCGATCGTCGGATTGCCGCGCGAATCCATGATCTCGCGTGCCCAAACCTGCTCAATAAAACTCATCTGTTAATTTCTCCTCACTAAGATCTTTAACGCAAAGACACCAAGGTGCAAAGACGCAGGGGCGAAATTTTACCGCAGATAAACGCAGATTGACGCAGATAATATAAATCGTTAATTTTTCAGGATTTACCTGCGTTTATCTGCGTCCATCTGCGGCTAATTTTCTTTTCTTCCTGCTTTGCATCTTCGCGTTGAAATCCTAAGTCTCGATTGTCACTGCCTTATCCATCCGCACCTGTTTTATTCGGCGCTTCTCGACCTTTTCAACCTTGAAAACGTGGCCGTTGAACGGCACCGTGTCTCCTACCTCCAGCAGTTCTCCAGCTACGGACATAAGGAAACCGGCGATGGTAGTATAGCCCTCGGAGATCGGCAGCGTCATTTCAAGCCGCCGATTAAGATCGCGGACCGCGAGGCTGCCGTCGAGCAAATAGCTCCCGTCCGGCTGGGGATTGATCTGTTCGTTCACCTCTTCGTCATGCTCGTCCGAGATGTCGCCGACGATTTCTTCGAGTAGGTCTTCGAGCGTTATTATGCCTTCGATCCCGCCGTGCTCATCGACGACGAAGCCGAAGTGAAACTTCTCACTCTGCATCTGCCGCAGCACGTCCTCGAGCCGTGCGGTGTCGACCACGTAATTGGGTTTGTGCAGGATCTCGGCCAGCCGGAAAGATTTTGGACGCAGCAGATAACCGACGAGATCTTTGCTGTGAATAACACCCGCGATCTCATCCAGCGACCCTCGATAAACCGGCAGCCGCGAATAACCGCTCTCGCTAAAGGTAGTTGAGATTTCGTTGAGCGAGCTGTTTTCCGACAGCGCTATGATCTCGGTTCGCGGAATCATCGCCTCTTTTACGGTCGTCTCGGAAAACTCGAACACCTTATTGATCAGCGTTTCCTCTTCCTTATTTATCTGGCCGCCCTCCTGCGACAACGCGACAAGCTGTCGGATCTCATCCTCGGTATAGATCGACGTGTGATCGAGCGTCGACGAGAGGCCGAGGGCCTTTGCGACCAATCGTCCGGCGTAATTCAACACCCACAAGATCGGCGAAAATACCTTGGCAAAGATCTCGAGCGGACGTGCGGCGACTACCGCAAAATTCTCGGCCCGCTCAAGCGCGAACATCTTTGGCACCAGTTCGCCCAGCACAACATGCAGAAATGTGATCGCCGCAAATGCGATCACTATTGCGGCGCCGTGGGCGAAATACGCGGCCGATGTGCCGCCGGCGACGGCCTCGGCGACCGGATATAGGATGTCCGCTATCGTCGGTTCGCCGCGCCACCCAAGGGCAAGCGACGCCAGCGTTACGCCAAGCTGCACCGCCGAAATAAACTGTGTGGGGTTATCAAGCAGCCGTAAGGCAGCCAAGGCTCCGCTGCTGCCCTCGTCCGCAAGCTTTTGCACGCGCGTGCGGCGGACCGAGACCAGTGCAAACTCCGACGCCACAAAAAATGCGTTGAGCCCGACGATCAATAGGATCAGCAAAAAATTGACGATCACGCTCGTAAGGGTGATCGGGGCAAAAGATTCCGTATTTTGAAAAAAAAGAAAGATACTACTGGCAGGGTCGTCCATCGTCAGATTTATTCAGGTAAAAACACAGTCATCACCCGTCCGGGTGGAATTTGCATGAGTATACCACAAATCGAGGTTTGGAGTTCCAACTTCAGTTGGCCATTCGCCGCTGTCAGACACCAGCTAAAGCTGGAACTCCGAACGGTCAATCATCTCCTGGATCAGCATCCGGCACGAACCGCATCCGCCACCCGCGTTTGTAAGCCGCGTAATCTCATCCACCATCGTAATCGAATTCGCATCGATATGCCGTTCGATCGATTCTTCCGTTACACCGAAACATGTGCAGATGAGAGCTTTTTCTCCACGAAATTCCTCGACCCGGCGAGCACGAAAATTCGCAAAAGCCGAGCGAAGGCCATCAACGCAGACCTCCATACATTGGCGCCTTTCGGGCGGAAATGTGCTAAGTTCGCGGTCGATCTTTGAATGCAGTTCTGCATCGTCGGGACAGTGCAGATCGATGAGATGCCTGTCTTTTACGATCTCGACAAGGACGTCTGCCGCCGCGATCATATACCCGCAGCCATTTGTGCGAAAGGAGATGGCCACCACGGTTGTAGAATCCGGGTCGACTCGCAGCGAAAACGACACGAACGCCCCGCATTGAAAGCTCGCCGACCTGCCAACGGCGTCGACCGCCTCATCGATGCCGGTATTTTGCATCGAATCGAGCCTTGCCTGGATTTTTGACGGATAAAATGACACTAAGGCAAAAATAAGAAGTAAAAAGGTAAAAGTAAAAAGTAAAAAGTAAAAAGGCACTAGTAACGAAGGTTTTTTGTTATTTTTACGTGATGGGTTCGAGACGACTTTGTGTAAAATAGGGCTGTGAAACCACTCGCTTTTTTACTTTTTACTTTTTACTTTTTACTCTCGTCCGCGTGCCGTCCCGCCGCTGCACCGGTCGCCGTATCGAACAGGCCCGTTTCGATCAATGACCGGCCGACGACAAACCTACCGATGGCTCCGACAAAACCGATAGGTGATATGAGCTGGACAGACTCGAACGACCGCGTTCAAAAGGTCTCTGATTTCAAAGGAAAGGCCGTAATCCTCGATTTTTGGGCAACCTACTGCGAACCGTGCCGCCGCGAAATACCGCACCTTAATTCGCTGATTGCAAAATACGGTGCCGACAATATTCAGGTCGTCGGGCTCAACTCGGGCGGTGACGAAGACCGCCCGGAGATACCAAACTTCGTCGCAAGTACAAAGATCGATTACCCGATTGCCTTTCCCGACCGGGAATTGAGCAGCTTTATTTTCTCCCAGCGAGACGACATACCGCAGACGCTTGTGCTGGACCGCACTGGTAAAATAATCACGAAAATTATCGGATTCAGTCCGGGAATACAATTAGACCTCGACGCTGCAGTCGAACAGGCCATCAAGTCTAACCAGGCGCCGACATTATGAGAGACCTTCCCGTCGGCAACGGCAACCTGCTTGTTAATTTCGACGACAAATACCAGATCCGCGATATATATTTTCCGCATGTCGGTCAGGAAAATCATACTGAGGGGTTTCCCTTTCGTTTTGGCGTCTGGGTGGATGGGGCATTTTCGTGGGTGTTTTCCGACGACTGGGAGCGAACACTCAAGTATCTGCCTGAGACGCTTGTCACCGACGTCGAACTGATAAACCGCGGGCTCGGCATCCGGCTGGTCTGTCACGATACCGTCGCCAGCCACGAAAATATCTTTCTTCGGCGGGTCCGCGTTGAAAATCTGCAGGGGGTGTCGCGGGATGTGCGGATATTTCTGCACCATGATTTCCGGATCTATGAAAACAAAGTGGGCGATACCGCGTTTTACGACCCCGAAAACCTCGCACTGGTGCATTACAAAAAACACCGGTATTTCCTGATAAATACTGCACCGCATTTCGATGCGTTCAGCACCGGACGCAAGGCCTTTCGCGACCAGGAAGGTACGTGGCGGGATGCGGAGGACGGAGCTCTCCACGGCGGAGCTATTACGGAAGGCTCGGTCGATTCGACGATCGGTATTCAGATGTCTCTCGATGCCGGCGACACGCGCGAATTTTATTATTGGATCGCCGCCGGCACGACGCATGAGGAAGTCGCCTCGCTCAACACGCTCGTCCTCAGCCGCCGACCGGAGAAGTATCTCGCCTACACGAAGAATTACTGGCGAGCCTGGGTCAACAAGAACGATATTGATTTTAGTGCGCTGCCTGCCGAGATCACGGACTTTTACAAACGCTCATTGCTCATCATGAGCACTCAGATCGACGACGACGGAGCGATACTCGCCGCTAACGATTCCGATGTGACCGAGCGGGCGACCGACCATTACAGCTATCTTTGGACACGGGACGGAGCATTTGTCGCGAACGCTCTCGATATGGCCCGTTATCCGGAAATGACACGGGCTTTTTTCGATTTTTGCAGCCGGATAGCTCACGGACACGGCTATTTTATGCAGAAATACAACCCGGACGGCACCGTCGCGTCGGGATGGCATGCCGCATGGGATATTAATGGCAAAAGACAGTTGGTTCCTATCCAGGAAGACGAAACGGCCCTCGTGCTCTGGGCGTTGTGGGAGCATTACGAACTGTATCGCGACATCGATTTTGCGCATCGGCTGTACAGCAGCCTGACGGTCAAATGCGGCGATTTTATGGCGTCCTTTCGCGACAAAAAAACGGGGCTACCGCTGCCGAGCTGGAATCTGTGGGAAGATCGTCGCGGCGTTCACACGTTTACCTGCTCAACGGTCGTCGCCGGTCTGCGGGCGGCAGCGAGCTTTGCACGCTTGTTTGACGACGCCGACCGGGCCCAAAATTACGCCGCCGCCGCCGATGGGATCGTCGAAGCGATGGCCAAACATCTCTACAGTGTCGAACTCGGACGTTTTCTGCGTTCTCTCCAGAGTAACGACGACGATTCGCTCACCCCGGATCCGACGATCGACGCGTCGCTTTTTGCTGTATTTTACTTCGGCTGCTACGATCCGGACGACCCCATGGTCGTCGGGACGATGGCAGCAATCGAAGAGCATTTGACCAACAAGACCGAGTTTGGCGGCATCGCGCGTTTTAACGAAGACGGTTACATGCGAACCTCGAACAGAGTCACGGGCAACACATGGTTTATCTGCACGCTGTGGCTGGCGGAATACTATATTGCCCGTGCAAAATCGACAGCGGATATGAAATCTGCTCTCGACATTCTCGATTGGGTCACCCAACGAGCGTTGCCGTCCGGTGTTCTGGCCGAACAATTCGATCCTCTAACTGGCAAACCGACCTCTGTTTCGCCTCTGACGTGGTCCCATTCGACATTTGTGGGGACGGTTTTAAATTACCTTAAAAAATTTCGCCAATTGGACAATTAGTCGTAAAATACCAGTAGAGGTAAGTATGGAAAAAACGGTAGATGCGACGTATGATGGAGAGGTATTTCGGCCAGATGAGCCGGTTAATCTTGAGGTAAATACAAAGGTACGTGTTTTGATCGAACAGCCGGGCAACGAATTAGAACTAAAGTTTGCTAAGAAAAAGAACGGCGGAAAACCGTATGCTTTCTTTGAGTTTGCAAGATCTGCAAATTTAGAAGGTCTTCCCAGCGATTTCTCCGAGAATCTTGACGACTACCTTTATCACGGAAAGCCGTTCCCCGATGAAGAATAGCTATTTCCTCGATAGTTCATATGCGATCGCTCTCGTTGTTACTAAGGATCAATACCACCAGAAGGCAATTGATCTCTCCTTCAGGATCGAGGAAGAGAAGGCGAAACTCGTGACGACGCGGCCTGTTCTGCTCGAAATAGGAAACTCTCTTTCAAGAAAGGCTGTCAGGGGTAGTGGATTACAACTTTTAAGACGAGTTTCTGACGATTCCAATATTTCGATCGTTGAACTGACGGTTGAGTTGTATGAAAGCGCCCTTAGTCTGTTTGCGGAACGTCCGGATAAAGAATGGGGTCTTATAGATAGTGTTTCTTTTGTCGTAATGCGTGAACGGGGAATTGAGGCTGCCTTGACAACCGATAATCACTTCATCCAAGCCGGTTTCCGTGCGTTACTTCGGGAAGATTAGTATTTAAATGAGAAAAGCAAAGATATTGGCCACACTCGGCCCGGCTTCGAATACCAAAGAAATTCTTCATGCAATGTTGACCGCCGGCCTCAACGCTGTCCGCATCAACATGTCGCACGGCACCCAGGAACAGCACGCCGCGACGATCGCTTTAGCGCGTTCGGTGGCGGCCGAAATGGGCCGGCCCCTGTCCGTCCTGGTCGACCTGTCCGGGCCGAAGATCCGCACTCGCAATCTGATGGACGGCAAGTCCGTGCTGCTTGTGAAAGGCGAGGAGTTTACGATCACGACGCGGACGATCGACGGAAGCGTTCGCGAAGTGTCGACTAATTTCGACCATCTCCCGGATGCGGTCGAGCCCGGAACGCGGATACTAATCGATGACGGTGCCATCGAGTTGACTGTCGAATCTAAAACGGAGACCGACGTCATTTGCCGCGTAATCATCGGCGGCGTTTTGTCGGAACGAAAGGGCATCAACCTGCCCAACACGCCTCTGCCGATACCGTCGATGACCGAAAAGGACCACGCCGACCTTATTTGGGCGATGGGCCAGAATGTAGATTACATAGCTCTCTCGTTTGTCCGCAAGGCTGCCGATTGCATTGAGGTCAAGGACATCATCAAGGGCCTAAATAAACGCAAGCTCGGCCGTGCCTTGCTCGTCGCCAAGATCGAGATGGCCGAGGCGATAGCCAATCTTGATGAAATTATTGCCGCAACCGACGGCGTGATGGTTGCCCGCGGCGATCTCGGCGTCGAGACAAGCGTCGAGCTTGTGCCTGTCTATCAAAAACGCATCATCGAAAAGGCGGTAGAGAACGATAAATTTGTCATCACGGCGACCCAGATGCTGCAATCGATGATCGAAAGTCCGTTCCCGACGCGTGCCGAGGCCTCGGACGTCGCCAACGCCGTCTGGGACGGCAGCGACGCGGTCATGCTCTCGGCCGAGACGGCGTCCGGCAAATACCCCGTCGAATCCGTCAAAACAATGGTTCGGATCATCGACGCCGCCGAAACGATCAAGGAAGATCAGCTCAAAAAACCCTCAAAGTTCTCGCAGCCGCCTTCGGGTCGCACGAGCCAGGCTTTGTGCAAGGCCGCCGCCTATGCCGCTAAGGAAATGCGAACCGAAAAGGTTGCCGTTTTTACGGAATCAGGCCTGATGGCCCGTCGTCTCTCGACCGTCCGCTCTGGCCTGCAAACCTTTGCCCTGACGACATCGCGCGACGCCTATAGCCAGCTCGCACTCATCTGGGGCGTCCAGCCCTATGTCCACGAAGACCGCGGCTCAACCGGCGAGATGCTCAAGGTCGGCGAATCAACCCTGCTCGAAGCCGGCGTGATCGACCCCGGCGAAACGCTCGTCATGATGGCCGGACGGCTGTCAGGCCTCGGTCTGTCGAGTTCCGTAATAGTCTGGACGATCGGCGAGAATGTTCCCCGGCGATAGACGGAGAGTCTAAACTACCGCACCAAAGAGTTTGCCAACCAGCGCAGTCACACCCATAGCGATCGCACCCCAAAACAGCACGCGGAGCGAACCTTTGACCATACTCGCTCCGCCGGCCTTTGCCGCGACAGCTCCAAGCATTGCGAGAAATACCAGCGAACTGATCGCAACTGCCCAGATCATCACCGGAAACGGTGAAAACCACGTGATTGCAAGCGGCAATGCGGCACCAACCGAAAATGCAACCGCCGAAAAGACGGCGGCCTGCAAGGGTCGGGCGGTTGTAATTTCGGAAATGCCTAATTCATCGCGCGTATGAGCACCGAGGGCGTCGTGGGCCATTAGCTGTGAGGCGACCTCGGCGGCAAGCTCCCGTGTAAGGCCGCGGCCTTCGTAAATTGCCGCCAGTTCCTGAAGTTCGAATTCAGGTTCTGCGGCGAGATGTTTCCGTTCGAGTTCGATGTCGGCTTTTTCTGTATCGGCCTGTGAGTGGACGGAAACGTATTCGCCTGCAGCCATCGACAAAGCCCCGGCAAACAACCCTGCAACACCAGCGAGCATTACCGCTTCGTGGCTTGATGCCGCCGCCGCAACGCCGATCACCAGCGACGAGGTCGAGACGATCCCATCATTCGCTCCCAAAACAGCAGCCCGCAGCCAGCCGATCCGATGCGAGCGGTGCATTTCGTTATGAATCATATGAGTATCCTATCAAACGATAGAATAACCTACTGATGATATTTTGAGGAAAGGTTGTCGCGGCCCCAGCGAAGAGTGGTAGCCATCCACACGAGTTCGTCGAGAAAGCCGGTGATGCGTTTATTATATGCCTCGTCGAGCAGATTGCCTTCGTCGTCAAATTTCGAGCCGACTGATGGAAAATTAAGGTCGGAGAATGTCACGGCGAGGCCAAGCTCACGCACCATCGGCACCATCGACTCAATCACACGCGTCCCGCCCCACGGTCCGGCTGACACGCCGACAAATGCCACGGCCTTGTGAATATACTCTTTCAACAGCAGATCAAGAACGCTCTTTAGTGAGCCGGGGTAGCCATGATTGTATTCGGGCGTGACGATTACCAGACCGTCGGCGCGAATGATCGCGTCACGCCACTCCGGAAAATCGCCCCCGATCTCGGTCCCATAATTATCGTGCGGCAGCTCAAAGTCGCATACATCAAAAAGCTGCGTCTCGATGTCATCACGGCCACGCATTTTGCCGCAAATCCAGTTCGCAACGTTTCCGCTTTCGCGATTTTTGCGCGGCGTGCCTAACAAAACAGGAATGGAAAGTTTTTTGTCCGTCATACCTTGTTATTCCCCTTGTCGATAAAATTGTTCCAAAACTTTGATCGATATCAGAATAACATCACTGCGTATCCGCGGTTTTGGTAATTTATCAGCACCAGATAAGCATCGCTCGCGACGGTAATATCGGGCGAAAGGATCTTAGGATCGATATGCTCGGCCGCGAGATGTTGGCCGCAAACGAGCAAAACCACGCCCTGCTGTTTTAGCGACGACAAAACTTTAAGATTGGGGTTGTCAATGCCGTATTTTGCACGAAAATGAGCGTTGTCGAGAATACCGTCTACCGCCGGGCCGTGGAACACGATCGCCAGCTGCCGGTTGCGTTGCGGCACTTTCCCGACAACGAGATCGTTCAGGACTCCGCCGGCAGCATTGATGACCGGCAGAATATTGTCCGGTTTTGCAGCCGCCTTAGTGCCGTCAAATATGACGCGATATGCTGTTTTGGGATCGGGAGCTACTGCGGCGTGCGGAATGACGACGTAACCGTCAGCTTCGGGAATCGCCGGAGCTTTTGGTGCGGGCCAGTTTTGGGCAAAACCGGCAAGCGAAAATAGAAACACGAGAGCGACGAGAACGAGAGTTTTTACAACCACGATTCACCTCCAATAATTGAAGTCGATCAGAGTGAAATTCGCGATCACGGTGTTTGACCGATCACTCCGCTTCCAAAACCTGTGTCACCGTTTCCTTCTTTAAACCGTTACGCTTGTTGTAATCGGACAGCGAGACTTGCGGGTCGCGCCAGGCGTCGAGGTGGCCGACCTGGTGAACGCATTGGATGGTGCAGGTCGGGGCACACCATTTTTCGGTGTTGTATTCGCGGGCCATGTCGGCGTGGGTGTATTCGAGCAGCGGGATGCCGGGCGTGCCGCGTTGCTGCGAACACCAGTTGACCATGCCAAATTCGTCAATGTAGAGGTATCTTGCACCGGCCCGGCAGCGCCATTCATATTCTTTGCCTTCGACCAGATCGTCCTGAAACCAGTTCCAGCGGGCGTATGAGCTTTGGCCTTTGCTCTTGATCTCTTTGTAAACTTCCTTTTCGCGGTCGGTAAGGCCCTTATTCAGGCCGTCGCCATCGTGAATAACCCCGACCGTTGACGAAAACCCGAGCTCACGTGCTCGATTGGCGATGATCAGAGCCTCGTCAGGATTTGCGACTCCGCCGCCGACCACGGAATTGATATTGACCTTAAATTTTGCGTAATCGCGAAGATTTACGAGTTTCGAATCTAGCACCTTGAGGCTCTTTTTCGAAACATCGTCTGGCGTGACATTGTCGATCGAAATTTGCAGATAATCGAGGCCCGCTTCGTTTAGGCGTTTGACCTTTTCCGGCTGAAAGTAATAGCCGTTCGAGATCAGGCCGGCGATCATGCCATGATGGCGAATGCGGTCGATGATGTCGTAGATCTCGGGGTGCATCATAGGTTCGCCGCCGGAGATCGTGATGACGGACGAGCCAAATTCGGCCAACTTGTCGATCCGATTGAGCATTACATCGATCTGCACCGGGTCGCTCGTTTTGTCGTATTCGTTGCAGTACGTACACGCCAGATTGCACCGCCGCATCGGCACGATGTGCACCAAAACGGGGTGCCTGGTCGAGGCAAACGCCTTGACCGTGTGCTTGACCCCGCGTGTAAATCTGCTAAAACTGCTGGCCTTTGGCATAAAGAATCATTATATAGTGTCAACCCCGCAGTCGCCACTGTTCCCAGTCTAGTCAAAAAAGGCCTAATGCCAAAATGGGTGTGGTTCTTGTTGCAGAAGCTCGAGCGTAAGCGAGGGCGATACATTCAACGCCCGTGTGTATCGCCCTCGCTAACGCGCGGGCTTGTGCATTTTTTCCGCTAACACAAATAGGACATTGCGGCGAAAAGGCCCCGGCCGTCAAATGGCGGCCGGGGTCCTCGCGATCAAATGATCTGCTGACTTTTAGTTCCGTATCCTCGAAACATTCTTTGGAGGGTCGAGCTTAAAAATAGATGCCTTGATGGTCACATTCTTCTTAATATTTGTCAGTTGCACGGTCGTCGTATCATTGTTCGATTCGAGGATCTTAGCCTGCTGAGGCATACCGTTTTGGTCCACCCACAAGTCCGCCATTTTATAACTCACCTTGGCTTTCGGGGTCATCTGTATATGAAAAGTGGGGGTCCCGCTGCTCAGAGTTTCGTCGCCGATGTAAATTACATCATAATTTGCCCGCATTTGGTCTCTGGACATGCTGAAGAAGCTCATGACATTGCCCGCCGACGCTCCTTTTGAAGCCTTGTCGACATTTCCGGAGACAACTTGATTTAGCCGCACCCTCCAAAGCTCGTATTTATCACCCATAACCGAGACCTTTTCCTCTACGGGTTTATTCCAATCGATGCGAATGTAGGCACCGTGGCTTTTACCCTTTGGAAGGTAGCTGACGGTCCCGCTGTAGGTAGGGTCAGGAATATTGAGCTGCGAGTTGAACTTTAACATCATTATGTCTGCCGTTAGCGATTGCAACGCCTTATTATTGGCGTCCATACGCCGCAAAACATCCGTCAGCGATCCTTGAGCACTCGCAATCGTAACCGAAATTGCAGAAACAAAAATTGCCAGCCCGATGGCACTCAGGCCGGCTTTTAATACTCTATTCATAAAATCTCCAGCACCCCGAGGCTCGGTCTACTTCACCTCACAACCGCAGTCATCCATTTCGACGGTTACAGAGGCGGTTTGGGTTGCATCCGGCTTTGGCCGATTAAACCACGCTTTTGGCGAGGCAAAGATAAAAATCATTATCAGAATACAAAGTACATCCCATTGCCAGGAGGCGCGTTCGTAGCTCCAGTTGATGATGTTTTTCATAAAAGCAGTCAGCAATCAGCAGTCGGCATTCGAAGTTGGGTTTGCGTAGAGAATCTCATTTCTGAATGCTGACCGCTGACTGCTGAATGCCTATTGCTACCCCGTCAATTAACTATATGCCCGTCGCGCATCTGGATCGTCCGCGAACACGCGGCGGCGGCCTCGGGGTTATGCGTGATCATGATGATCGTCTGGCCAAATTCTTTATTAAGATCGCGGAACATATCCAAAACGATCTGCGAATTTTCGGTGTCAAGATTTCCCGTCGGTTCGTCCGCCAGAATGATCGCGGGTCCGTTTACCACCGCGCGGGCCAATGCGACACGCTGCTGTTCGCCACCCGACAGCTCAAGCGGCCTATGATGCATTTTATCCTCAAGTTTCAGCAGCTTCAAGACCTCACGACGCCTGTCGGAGCTGCGGGACCCGTTGCCGCTGTGGATCTTTTCCGCCAGTTTGAGATTTCCCTCAGCGGACAGCGTCGGAAAAAGGTTGAATCGCTGAAAGACAAACCCGATCTTACGGCGGCGAATATCGGTCCGGCGGGCATCCGACACCTTTGCCAGGTCTTCGTCGTCGATAATAATGCTGCCGCTTGTTGGCGAGAGCAGGCCGCCGAGCAGATGCAGCAACGTCGATTTGCCGCATCCGGACGGACCCATGATAGCGACAAATTCGCCCTCGCCGACCTCAAACGAGAGGCCGCGCAACACCGGCACATCGATTTTGCCGATCTTGTATGATTTTTTGAGATCGATGGTTCTGAGGATCGCTGTCATCGGATAGGTCTAGTGAAATTTGTTGATAGCCTTACTGTCGGCGGTTGGCTCGGGCTGATTTGCGGCCTCGCGCAGCTTTTTATCGAGATCGATCTCTTCCAGATTCCACGTATTTTGTAAGACAAAGGCGGCATCGGGAAAGACATTCCCGATCATCACCGTCTCGGGCGTCTGGTAAGAAATTGTCAACGCATAATGTTCTCTTGGCCGGGTCACGGTCACTTGCAGCGGCAGATTGGCGTATTCGGGATTGTCAGCTAGATTTCCCTGTTTGCCGTAAATAATATCGGATTCGATCTCTCCCGTGGCGTCAAAGAGCTGCTGCCGGGCGAGCCGTATGCCGCCGACGCGGTCAAACCAGAATCGCCGAGCGATCTTTAGGTCGCCATCTCCCTGCTTTGCAAATTCGTCAAGCAGATAATACCCACGCATTACGCTCCGCACGGGCGATTTTTTGTCGAGGCTATGGTCCTCTTCGATCTGGAAGATCGTGCTCTCCGTATAGACATTTGTGTCAGCCGTCGGACGCACCAGCATCGCGTCGGTCAAATGCTGCGGCCTTATTTCCTTAAAGGCATTTACCGAATCTTTTGCCTTTTTGCTGTCCCCCAACATCGTCGGGTCGAGTTTCCTTTCCAGTTTCGAGTAATCAGATCCGTTTGTGCCCTTAATAAATTTCTTATTATTCCCGTCGGCATCGCCGTGTATCAGAGCTAATCGAAACGTCTCACCATCCGACGTCATCTGCGCGAGGTCACTATTCAGGAGAGGAATTTGCACCTTTAACCATATCTTGCCGGGCCGCTGAACAGTTAAATCACCCGGAGCATTCCGGTACACCTCTTTGGTGCCAAGAACTGCAAATGAATTATCTTCAAACTTAATATCGATCTTGGCGTGTAGGGAAGTGACCTTAGCAAAACGGTTGACCTCCTTTAAGAGTTCGGCCTGCGTTGTGTCTTCGGTTTTGAGGAGCTTAGCCGTTTGTCGATCGGTTTTGACAAGATTGCAGCCGGATGACGCCAGGATGCCGTACAAAACGATAAGGGCCGACGCTCGCGAAAATTTACTACTTAATAAGCTCATTCGTTTCCGATGGTTCGTCCGGTACTGCGGTTGCAACAAATAACCCGTTTAACCCACTGACGCCCTTCAAACCGAAAATAATAGCACGTTGAAACTACATATCCTAGTAACGCGAAAGACGCGGTAACGAGACACATGCCCTCGCTGCCGCGTACATTTTCCGTCAAAGGTTGTGCTAACTCGAAAAAACTCCGGGGGCCCGGGTCAGGTAATCCTGCATCGTGTAGGCAAACATGATCGCCAGCCAGAAAAAGCTCGCGACCGCCGCCAGCCAAATCATCCGCTTGCTCCAATATACGTGCATGAAAAACAGCATGACGCATACCATCTTTGTAAACGCGATCAGAAGCGCGACGAGGGTGTTC
>JANYIL010000161.1 GCA_025362075.1 Chloracidobacterium sp. | reverse complement strand
CTAATGCCCGGCTGGTTTTTTGTCGGAGCGCCAAAAGTTGTTCAAACCACCGCACAGTTTTCAGGAAATAATCTGGTTCGTCTCACGATGCCGGCGGATATGGATCAAGCGTCCTTTGATGCCGTGCGAGTATTACAATCTCAAAACGGCGTTTGGATTGACAGGACGGCTGTATCGCCCTTGAGAGATTATGCCGCAAAATCGATATATGCCAGTATTTCATCTCTCGGAATCCTTGCCGCTGCATTACCCGGCAGCACGGCCCTCGTAACGGTTTCGGGACGAGTGGCGTCGCCCAGCGGGGTAGGGCTTAGAAATGTATTTGTATCGCTGATCGATGTGAATAACGTGAGGCGGACCGCGTCGACGAGTTCTTTCGGAAACTTTGTTTTCTCGGACGTTGTTTCGGGACAGACCTATACGCTGGCTGTCGCGTCAAGGCAGTATCGCTTCGCGCCAAAGACTATGTCAGTAACCTCTAATGTCACGAACGTCGATTTTGTCGGCTTGGAATAAAGCTGCGGCTCGATGTTAACGCGGTTTGTCCGTCAAGAATGCTCTAGTCGACAAGATTTTTCCACGACCGGCCATCCGCTTCGAGAAGTTGGTCGGATGCTTTCGGACCCCAACTTCCAGATGCGTAATTTGGAAACTCGCGCGCCGGAAGGGCACTCCAAACGTCAAGGACCGGGTTAACGATGCTCCACCCGGCCTCGACCATGTCCGCCCGTTGGAAGAGCGTCGCATCGCCGATCATGCAGTCGAATAGCAACCTCTCGTAACCGGTGCTGACCTGTTCGCCGAAATGATCCACATAGTTGAAATCCATATCGACCGGTCCGACGTTAACGATCGGGCCGGGGATCTTTGCACCAAAATGCAGGGTGATGCCTTCGTCGGGCTGTACATGGATGACGAGGCGGTTTGTCCTTAAACGTTCAACCGAGGTGTTGCGAAACAGGGTGAACGGAGCCTGTTTGAATTGGATAACAATGCTCGAGTGCCGGGCGGCCATGCGCTTGCCCGTGCGTATGTAAAAGGGAACATCGGCCCATCGCCAATTGTCGAGCGTGAGTTTTAGCGCGGCGAATGTTTCGGTATTTGAATGTGCGGCTACCATTGCTTCGTCGCGATAGGCGGGAACCTTTTTACCGTCGATCTCGCCTTCGCCGTACTGGCCGCGAACGGCACAGTGCAAAACATCCTCGGGGGAAAATGGTTGGATCGCGTGCAGGATCTTGGTCTGCTCGTCACGCACTGCGTCTGGCTCGAACGAGACGGGAGGTTCCATCGCGGTCAGGGTAACCAGTTGCAGAATGTGATTCGGAATCATGTCCCGCAATGCTCCGGCCGAGTCGTAGTAACCGCCGCGCTGCTCAACCCCGAGCGATTCGGCAACGGTGATCTGGACATGATCGACGAAATTGCGGTTCCAGATAGGTTCGAAGATGCTGTTGCCAAAACGGAAAACCAAAATGTTCTGCACCGTCTCTTTGCCGAGATAATGATCGATACGATAGATCTGTTTTTCCTTGACCGTCTTGAGCAGATCAGCGTTTAGCTGCTTAGCGGATTCGAGATTGTGGCCGAAGGGCTTCTCGTAGATGAATCGGCGCCAGTTACCGTTCTCTTCCTTTCCAATGCCGTTTTTTACGATCTTGTGCGTAACGTCCGCAAAGAGGTTGGGCGGCGTCGCTAGATAGTAAAAGTAATTGTCGGGTATCTGTAGCTTGGTCGTGACCTCGCCGATCAGGTCCTTGAGATCGCTGAAAAGCTTTTTGTCGTCGTCAAAATCTCCGCCCGTGTAAAAGATGCGTTCCTCGAACCACTTCAAAAGCTTGTCTTCCGGGCCGCCGGGGATAAACTCCTTAAGATTCGCCACCATCTGCGTGCGAAATTCGTCAGTCGTCATTTCCTGTCGCCCGACGCCAATGATCGCAAACGTGTGCGGCAGGAAATCGTCTTTGGCAAGATTGTAAAGGGCAGGGAATAATTTGCGTTTGGTCAGATCGCCAGTCGCGCCAAAGATCACCATAACGCAGGGGTCGGCTGTTTTCCTTGTATCAGTCATATCGTTTTGTTTTAGATACCAAGTCTATCACGGAGTTCCAATTCGCGTGAATTCATTTCGCCGCTGTCTGTTTCGTGATCATAACCGCACAAATGGAGTACGCCGTGAAGGATGAGTTGCTTGATCTCGTTTACGAGCGTCAAGGCATTTTCCGCGGCCTGCTTTTGAGCTTGTTCGGCTGAGATTACGACGTCACCAAGGTTGTTTTTTTCCGAGTCGAAATCGTCCGCCTCATACGGGAATGAGAGAACGTCGGTCGTCACCTCCTTGCCGCGAAACATCTCGTTGAGTTGCTTCATACGGCCGTTGGAAATGAAAGCGACCGAAAACGACATTTGATTCGCTTCCTTTATGTTCAAGACGAGGGACTGGGTAAACGCGCGGATTTCGTCGGTTTCGATCAGCACCTTTCGCTGTAGGTTGACAATGTCGATCATCGGCTAATTGTGCTGGGATTCGTTGTTTTCCGAGCGAGCCTCGTAGGCCTTGACAATCATCTGGACAAGCTTGTGCCGGACGACATCTTTTTCGGTGAAATAGACAAATTCGATGCCGTCCAAACCGGTGAGGATTGAGGCTGCTTCGTTGATGCCGCTCTTTTGACCACGCGGCAGATCGACCTGCGTTCGGTCGCCCGTCACGACGGCCTTTGAGCCGAAGCCGATTCGGGTTAGAAACATTTTCATTTGCTCGCTGGTCGTGTTTTGGGCTTCGTCCAGAATTATGAACGCGTCGGACAGAGTCCGTCCGCGCATGAACGCAAGCGGGGCGATCTCGATGATCCGCTTTTCGAGCATCTTGGTGACTTTCTCGGCGTCGACCAGATCGAAAAGTGCGTCGTACAGCGGACGCAGATAGGGATCGACCTTTTCCTGAAGATCGCCCGGCAGGAATCCGAGCCGTTCGCCCGCCTCGACTGCGGGCCGCGTCAGGATGATGCGGCTTACCTGCTTCTTAAACAAAGCGTCGATGGCCATCGCGACCGCGAGATAGCTCTTGCCAGTACCCGCAACACCGATGCCGAACACGAGATCGTTGGCCGCGATGGCGTCGAGATATTTGCGCTGGTTGGCGGTTTTGGGAGCGACCGTCTTTTTGCCCGATGGATTGAACCGCGCCTTTTGAAAGTGATCCTTTAGACTATATGCCCGGTCCTCAGCTATCTGCTTGAACGCGTCGCGAAGCTCCTTATCAGAAAACGTACTCCCCTCTTCAAACAATTCGCCGAAATCCAAGAGAATATGCTCAACTGTTTTGATGTCGAGATCGTCACCGTCAACCAATAGCTCGTTGCCGCGCACGCCAATATTTACATCGAGAAGCGATTCGAGGTATTTGATATTTTGATCCTGAACGCCGAAAAGCGTGTTTAATCCTTGAGGTGGTAGTTCTAGTTTTTTCAGATGTTTTTTTAATTACGGATAATGGATATGCCGATTGTCCCTTGTAAAAGTTTGCCCTTTATTAAAACCACGAGTGGTTGTAAATGTTTATATTGGTTTGATTCGGCAGTCAACACAATGACTGATAATGGGTATTTCTCAAAATTTTGTTGGTGCTGCAGATTTTTATCGAAAGTCATCAAAACTTCAATGCCTTCTTCAAGCATAAGTTCCAGCAATTCCCCATTAGTCTTGCCATTCCACCCAAATTCCCGAACGGTGTAAATCTCGAATTCCCGAAAATCTTGCTTGAGCTTTTTAGGTAAATTTTCATCAAGCAATAGTTTCATAAATTGCTTCGAACTTCGATGAAGTCAGAACTTCTTCGGCAATAGTCAAAACCGCTATCGCTTGATCCCTGCTGACGGTCGGAAAATCCTCTAAAAAATCATCCAGAGCAACGCCATCCTCCAAGTGATCGAACAAGCTCTCGATAGGAACCCGTGTTCCCTCAAATACAGGAGTTCCACCCAGAATATCGGGGTCGACATTTATCACTTTAATATTCATAACAGTTCAAATCATACAACAGATTCGGTTTGGGGATAAAGCTCAACTCAACTCCTAAACGAACTTGTTCTCTTTGCACGAAATAAACCGGCTGTGTTATTCTCACTCCTTTGTTATAAGAGCATTTTTCTTATCTATTTATAAGAGGAGCAGTTTTATTAAGAATGGCTAATGAAGGAAGCGGACAGGTCGGCAAGGTTGTACAGATCATCGGACCTGTCGTTGACGTAGAATTTTCGGACAATTATTTGCCGCCGATCTATCAGGCGCTGCGTATCACGAGCGAGGGCTTTGACGGTGAGACGATCGATGTCGTGGCTGAGGTGCAGCAGCACTTGGGCGAAGGCCGCGTTCGGGCCGTGTCGATGCTTCCGACAGACGGCATGGTTCGCGGGATGAAGGTCATCGATCTCGGTGGCCCGATCAGCGTACCGGTCGGCGAGGCCACGCTAGGCCGCGTAATGAATGTCATCGGCGACCCGGTCGACGAGCTCGGCCCGGTTAGCAGCGAACACAAATCCTCGATCCACCGCCACGCTCCGTCGTTTGACGAGCAGGCGACATCGCTCGAAATGTTCGAGACGGGCATCAAGGTCATCGACCTTATCCAGCCTTTCCTTCGCGGCGGCAAGATCGGCCTCTTTGGCGGTGCCGGCGTGGGCAAGACCGTGCTCATCATGGAGCTGATTAATAACGTCGCGATCGGTTCGGACGGCTTTTCGGTGTTTGCCGGAGTCGGTGAACGCACCCGCGAAGGCAACGACCTGCTTCGCGAAATGGTCGAGTCCAAAGTTATCAAGTACGGCGACAAGTTTAACGAGCACATGGAAAAGACCGGTGAGTTCGATCTTACGCTCGTAGACAAGGCGGAGATCCCCGGCTCAAAAGTATCTTTAGTATATGGACAGATGACCGAGCCTCCCGGAGCCCGTCTCCGCGTTGCTTTGTCCGGTTTGACTGTTGCCGAATATTTTCGCGACCAGGGGAACGACGTGCTTTTCTTCGTCGATAATATTTTCAGATTTACGCAGGCGGGGTCCGAGGTATCCGCTCTTCTCGGACGAATGCCGTCCGCCGTGGGTTATCAGCCGACGCTCGCGTCAGAGATGGGGGAGATGCAGGAACGTATCACATCGACCAAAACCGGAGCCATCACCTCGATCCAGGCCGTCTATGTTCCGGCCGACGATTACACCGATCCGGCACCGGCGACGACCTTTGCCCACCTCGACGCCGTGACGGCTCTTTCGCGTCAGATCGTGGAGTTGGGAATTTACCCAGCGGTTGATCCGCTCTCGTCAAACTCGCGTATCCTAGACCCGACCATCGTCGGCGAAGATCATTACAACACCGCCCAGTCGGTTAAGAAAATTTTGCAGCGTTACAAAGACCTGCAGGATATCATCGCCATCCTCGGTCTCGACGAACTGTCCGAGGACGACAAGCTGACCGTCGCCCGTGCCCGCAAGATCCAGCGTTTCTTCTCGCAGCCGTTTTTCGTCGGCGAGCAATTTACCGGTCTCAAGGGCGAGTACGTAAAAACCGAAGACACCATCAAAGGATTCAAAGAGATTCTGGAAGGCAAATGCGACGACATGCCCGAGCAGTCCTTTTATATGGTCGGCACTATCGAGCAGGCCCGGGAGAAGGCCAAGAAGATGGCCGCGGCGGCCTAATGGTGAATGGTGCGAATGGTGAATGATGAGTGAGAAGAGGCTTTTTCTTAAATTCATCATTCATCATTCAGCATTTGCCTAATGGTGAATGGTGAATGAAAGAAAATATACTTGGTGGCAAGTCTTACTCATTCGCTCTGCGTATCATCAAGCTATATAAATATATGGCTCAGGAACATCACGAATACATTCTGTCTAAACAGGTTTTGCGATCGGGTACATCGATAGGAGCTAACATTGAAGAATCGGTGCATGCTCAATCTAAAATGGATTTCATCCATAAGCTGTCTATAGCACAAAAAGAAGCATGTGAGACAAATTATTGGATCAGGTTGTTGCGGGATAGTGAATATTTAACCCAAGCTCTTTCTAACTCATTGTTGAATGACTGCGATGAAATTCAAAGACTCTTGGCGGCCTCAATCAAAACAACCAAATCGAACATGAAATCTTAGACCATTCTTAAACATTCACCATTCACAATTCATCATTCACCATTTTAAAGTTTTATGCTTAAGCTTGAAATCGTCACCCCAGAGAAGCGAGTCCTCGACACCGAGGTCGATTCCGTCACGGTTCCGACTGCGTCGGGCGAAGTGGGTATTTTGCCAAATCACGCGCCGCTTATTTCGGCCCTCCGTCCGGGTATACTTTCTTACACCGTTAAGGGCGCGGCCACCCGGCTTGCCGTCACTGGCGGTTTTGTCGAGGTCGGGCCTGAGCGGGTTGCTGTCCTGGCCGATACGGCCGAGACCGCCGACGAGATCGAGCTTGATGCGGCAAAGGCGATGCGAGATGACGCTCAGAGTGCTCTGACAGCTATTGCCTCCGGTTCGCTCGACGATACCGAGGCCGCCCGCGACCGGCTGGATGGGGCCGCTGCCCGCGTTCTGCTCGCATCGGGTAAATAATTTTTTCTTTAAAGAGAGTCCTATGAAAAAAGTTGTGTGGTACCGAGAAGAATGGGATAAAAACCTTTACGTTTCTCTGCGTCTTCCTCAAGCGGCCTCTGCGTTGAAAGCCAAGTAAACGCAGAGTGAGCAGAGATTTTCGCAGAGTACGCTGAGAAGCCTACTGCCTCCCTAATTCACAGCTACAAATCAGAACGGCACCAAAAGATTAGGACACTAGAAAGATTTTTTAATAGCCCGCCGATGTATTTTTTAGCCGGTCGGCATGACTTTAACAATGTATAGCCCTGATTTGCCAGGATCGCATTACGAGATTTGACGGTTGGCAATGCGGATCGTTAAACCGATCGGGTCTCAGAAAGTGGCTGGTTTGGGTGCTATAAGTAGATAGATGATTTTTCGGCGAATCATGAATATAAACGTTTTTATATTAGGGCGGAATCCAGTTTGACAAATAAATGTCCTGCCTCATTTTTGGCGACAGGTTTTGAAAATGTTGTTTTCGGCGCATCTACACGGTGTGACGGGCGGCGTAAAAAAAAGTTTGTATCCCCAAAAATAGGCTTGACATTGAGGTTGGATTGGGTATAATCCGTTTAGCTCGTCCGAAGTAGCTTTAAAAATTAGGCTGGTACACGGTGTAACAAATATTGCCCTGCACTGGGCTTCATTTCCGTTATAAGAGCCTTGATTGTAATTAACAACAGATCCGCTCTACGAATATTTTGATTTTAGGAGAATGAATATGTCATCCACGTCCCCAAGACTAGGTTTGAATAAAACTCGATTCCTCAAGAAGGGAATCGATAAATTGCGCAGCATCAAGGGCCTCTCTGCAGTCGCCCTCGTATTGCTGCTTATGACCGCAGTGGTCAGCTCCAGCGCACTGGCAGCCGGTAGCGACCAATCATATTTTGGCCAGATCACAGCTAGTGTATCTAGCTTTTTCGGCCTTGGCGCTGGTCCGCAGTCCGTCAAGGGTGGCGTGGCCGGTGCAACCGCTCAACCGCGGGAAACACCGCCCGATAATGATCAGAACGATCCGGAGAATGTGAAAGGAAAGATTCCCTTCACCGGCGAAGTCGTTGACGGCAAAGCCGTTGTCGCACCGCCGACCGATCTCAATTCGCCCTCAGCGAACGTTACCTACACAGGTACGACCGTTGGCGGACTGCTTTTTAACAGGCCCAACACCAACGGCACCAACCCGCCTGTTGGACTTAACGGCGGAGGACCGAATTTTAACTACACAACGACGCCATTCACCGTCAGTCTGACTAATTCGTATGATATTCAGGCGACTTCCGTGGCCCCTGCTGGTTGGGATAGTTTTTCATGCTTGTATCAGACCGCGTTCGATCCGGCGAATCCGTTGACGAGTGCATTGCAATGTAACGATGATAATACCGTCATCGGTCTGACTGGGTTCACTGGTGTTACGCTAAATGCGGGCACCAACTATTTTCTCGTCATGACCTCTTTTTCGCCCGGCGGTTCGGGCACGTACAGCACGACGATCTCCACGGTGTCGGCTGGATCGTACCCGCCGAC
>JANYIL010000081.1 GCA_025362075.1 Chloracidobacterium sp. | reverse complement strand
ACCGGTCCATCCGCGAGGTGTCAAAGCCCGAACTCTGTGCAAAGGCCACATTACAAATAGAAAAGACGACCGCGATCACCGCGACCGAACGAAACAAACTTGTTCTCATGTTTTACTCCTAATTTTGGCTACCGATGTAATACGGGTGTAATAGGCAAAAGTTTATGCTCTTTCGCCGCATTTACAAAGCCAGATTAAAAAGCTCCCTCCTTAACAAGGAGGGGTGGTACGCGTATTTTGCGTGACGGGGTGGTTCTCTCCACCATTTTGCATTTTGCATTCTCAATTTTGCATTGACTTGTCCCACTCTTGTCCCGCTCTTGTCCCACTCGTAAGCGGGACAAATAACGATATGTATTTGCAATAGTTACAGCCGGTTTTTGCCCTTGTCCCGCGATTTTTAAAATAAAAAGTTTTCGTCGGTTTTTCGCGGTTTGCCTTTTGAAGGTTTTCAAAGATCGATCTAAGTGCAAAAACCTACTCAGATTTGTTGCAAGGATAGCACAATATTGCATAAATGTCAAGATTTTCATGGTGAGGGGTCGAAAGGCAGTTTGAAATTACCAGTTTACGACCGAGCCGAACGAGTTCATGAACCCCATCCACCCAAAAGCCATGTCCGTCATCCTAACCGACAAAGACGAACAGCGGCTCTGGCTAAACGAAGGCGACGAAGCCGTGCTCCGCTCCGTGAAATTGGAATTCGACCAACTTCCCGATACGCTCGAGCATTTGTATACTGAAGAGAATCAAAAGTACTGAGGTCGCGGAAAGTATGGACGTGCACACGAAAGAACAACGCTCAAAGAATATGAGGGCAATTCGTAGCACAAATACGAAAATGGAGGTTGCTCTCGCGAAATCCCTCTGGGCTCGTGGACATCGCTATCGTAAGAATAATAAAACAGTTTTCGGGCGCCCCGACCTTACATTGAAAAAATATAAACTTGCAATATTTGTCGATAGTGAGTTTTTTCATGGAAAAGACTGGAAGACGACTAAATTTATAATCAAGTCACGGCGTGATTTTTGGTGGAAGAAAATTGAGGGTAATATAGGCCCAGCGAATCGTTAACGAAATCTTATAACTTTACTATAGATATGATTCACATTTATTCAGATCAACCGACAACATGCTATAAATGTGGTGTTCGAACTGAGATTGTCTATGACGAGCCATATACAAAAGGAAAAAATCAGATTCATCGATGTCCAAATCACTTGTGTAAATTCGAGTTTGTAACGCAATGTGATTCGGATTTCGACGACTGTTCTTTACTATGAGAGTAGGACAGAAATTGTGGACCAGAGAAGATTGCCGGCCACATTAAGCCTTGGAGTGTCGATGAGAAAAATCGGTTGAATCCGCAGAATGGAATTGCAATTAACGCTCTCCACGACAAAGCATTTGATTCGGGTTTAATCACTATTACAACCGTTTTCAAAATAAAGATTTCCCAGATGTTATTGAAGCAAAAGAAATCGCCGACGATTGAAAACTACTTTGTGCGATATCACAATCAAAACATGATTTTACCTTCGCGATTTCTTCCAGATCCTGAATTTCTCGATTATCATAACCGCGTTACATTTAAGGGATGACACTCTAACGCCGCCACCGAGAATTCGATTGATTTTTGAGCCCGCGTAGCGGGTGAAAAGCATAAAGCCACGGGTGTAAGCCCGTGGAACGTTACAAAACAAATCAAAGCCCGCGTAGCGGGCGACAGCGTATGCCGAGATCCTACACAAACTTCATCTACCATATCGTTTTCTCGACTAAGGACAGGCTTCCGATGATAACCGCCGACCGGGAAGAAAGATTGTATGAATATATCGGAGGAATAATTCGGGGTCTCGGAGGCATTTTGCTTATGATCAACGGCGTCGAAGACCATGTTCATATTTTGGCAAAATTGAGGCCGGATAAAGCAGTCTCCGATGTTTTGCGAGACCTGAAATCTAATGCCTCCGGCTGGATGCACGATGTCTTTCCGGATGCAAAAGATTTTTCGTGGCAGAACGGCTATGGAGGTTTTTCCGTCGGACCAACTGAGATCGAGCGGATCAAAAGATACATTGCCAACCAAAAAATACACCACGGCAAAGAATCGTTTGAAGATGAGTTTGTCGAATTATTAAAGGTTCATGAGATCGAATTTGACCGTCGGTATTTGTGGACATGATCCTCTGTCACCCGCTACACGGGCTGGGTTCATTATTGCAACGCTTCCACGGGCTTACGCCTCGTGGCTTTATGCTGATACCCGCTACGCGGGCTAAGACTAATTTTCCAAAATCATATACGTCGTACAATAGCTACTTCGTTACCTAGCCATTGGAGATAGGCCAATTTAGGGGGTCACTCCAAATGGTTACTCAGAACCCGACTTTTTAGGTTGGGAAGTGAGACAGTTTGGTGTCACTAATTTGGAAAAAATAAGTTTTGCGGTAATTACTCTTATGACTCCCGAACCAGCTCACGGTATTTATAAGACGGAGGGAGCCGAGACATTTATTCGAAGATATGGTTATGTAGACAAAAATGGAATAGAAAATAGAATGAACTTTGGCGGCGTTCATAAGGCGGGCGTAAGACACGCATTCACGAATTTGGAACTGCAACTGATTGGCTTTGACGTAGCAAGCGGGAAAAATAAGAAACACCAACGGACGAATTGCTCTTTTAGATAATAGAGGTGTTGAGGCAGCCTCATGGAGTTTCTCATCAATGCTTTTACATTGGAACAGGAAACATAATCAAGCATGTTATGTTCCATCAATGTCGGAAACCCAACCGGAAAGAAAGTATAAATACGGTAAGAACATAATTCTTGGAACTGGAACTGACTTCCAATTATTCCTTGCTCAAATGGCAAATGGCAACATCTACTACGATCCCGGTATTAAAATGGAAGATATATTGACTAAGCCCAAAATTAAGAAACGTAGTCAATTTCGTATTAAGTCTCAATATTTACCGCAACTATACAATGTGAATGAGGTCATTGACCTCCTTTCCGGTCCTTAAAGAGAACCGGGGCCACGTCTGCGATTCTGCAATATTGTAAGAACTTACAAGCAATTCTATTTTATGCAACCGGTTCAAACTTCTCCTCCACGCGGTCGCGGAGTTCGGCGGCTAGGAGTTTGCGGTCGGGATTCATTACCGGCTCGTCGCCGAAGGTTATGGTGGCGGTGTATTGGCGGACGTGGAAGAGGCGCCAGAGGTGGGGGAAAAAGCCGATGTCTTCCCACCAGCAGGCGGCGAGGTTGGCGGCTAGCTCGTCCGGCGGGGTACTGTAGGTGAGGGCGGCGTAATGGACGGGGACATTGCCGCGGGCGGCGAATTCGAGAAAGGACGAATTGAATGGCAGCACCTCTTCGCCCTTGGTGCTGGTGCCTTCGGGAAAGACGATGACGCCTTCGCCGGCTGCCAGCCGCTCGATGATCTCTTCGCCAGCACGCGGGATGTCGCGGCGGTTGGTGCGGTCGATAAAGATCGTCCCGTAACCGCGACAGACACGGCCCGCGAGAAACCATTCATTGATCTCGGCCTTGGCGACAAAGATGCCCTTTACCGCAACCCGCAGAGCGCCGATGTCGGCGTAGCCCAGGTGATTGGTGACAAGGAAAAAAGGCGGTTTTGGCGGTGTGCCGACGATCTCGATCTTCATGTGCGAGATCGACACAAAACTCCGCGTCCACCATCCAAAGACCGTCTGCCGCCAATGTATTTTATTCGGAATAAAGAAATGCGTGAAAAACCAGAACCAGTAAAGGCCGAGTGTTGCCGTAATAAAAAGCACCATTCGAAATGCGGCTCTGAGATTCTTCATCGTTTGGAGTTCCACCTCTAGGTGGCTCTTATTTTCGAGCCGGAGCCACCTAAAGGTGGAACTCCAAACTAGATCTTCTTGAAATTATATCGCAGCAAAAACCTCATGGGCAATGTCTTGCCATCACGCTCGGCTGGCCGCCAGTTCATTTGACGCACGGTTTTCTCGACCGATTCGTCGAGTCCGTATCCGGCCCAGCGGGTGATCGCAGTCCTGATTATTGTGCCGGTTGCGTCAAGATCAACCTCAATTTCAACAGTCGCGGCGATGTCGTAAGCGGCAGCTTCGGCGGTGTATTCGGGTTTTATCCTGCGATATGGTACGGGTGCGCGAAAGTTTGCGGCCTCAGGAGATTTGTCGTTCGGAACCTCCTCGATCACCGGGCGGTCGGGCTCGGCAAGTTCCTTATTTATTACTGCCTTGATTTTCGCGGCGACCTCGGCCGCGAGATGTCCGGCCGAGTCATCCATCGACCGTTCGCTCTTTGCGGCAGAGTCGCCGTTAAATTTTTGCAGCTGCCAGAATACCAGCCGCCCGGTGCGCGAACTGACGACGTAGACGGGGGCGTAGGTTTCGTAATACGTGTTCCTCTCAAACGAACTCCGCCGCTGCGTCTCCGCTCGAAGAATGATAAACGCATCGCAGCCGATGACCGCCCCGATCTTTTTGGCGTCGCCCGTCGACAGATTAAAGGGGGTTGGCGGTGATACGGAGCGATAGGCGGTCTCGGCCAATCCGTCATCCAGGACCTTAAGCCGGTCGGCGAGTTTCGACTCGAATTCCCTGGCGAAATGAATGCTAAGGGGCTTTTTGTCGGACGTAAGTATTGCGACCGTTTGAGCCTCGATTGTCGAACAAGAAATTAACAGGATGTACAGGATGAAAAGGATAGGTGCAAAATTTTCCCGTGTCCCGCCTAACATCCTGTTTATCCTGCCCATCGTGGTGAAAATACTCTAATTCCGATGATACAACTCGGCGATTTTATCCTTCAATTCAGCCGGGAAGCAGATGCGATGGATCCGGTAGCCCTCTTGCAGGCCGCGGACGGCGGGGCTTACCGACGATATTTCGCGGATGGTTGGCCGTGAAAAACCGTCTTCGACAAAGATCAGGTTTTTACGATCGGTCGTGTCCTTTGAATAAAACGAATACGGGACGCTGCCCGCCGCGTCCTCGACAAAATAATAGTCGGGATCGAAACCAGCATCAGCAACAATTTTCCGCGATTCGGCGATAAACTCCGGACGATCGGCCTCGGGCATGTCGAGGTCGAACGCTTTGAACAGCCGCCGGTTGAGGAATCGTTTGGCCAGATCGGCGAGGATCGCATCCGGGGCGTGCTGCCAGCGTTTGATGCTAAACATTATGTCGCTGTCGTCGAGTTCGAGATGCTCGGTTAGGTCGAGTTTTTTGCCGGCGAGAATCTTTTCCATCGGCGTGCCGGCGCCAAACCAGACATCGCCTCCGTCCTTAAATATGGCAAGCGCACGCCGCACCAGCACTCGCAAAACCGCCTCGGCCGAGCGCAGCGTCCGGTGAAAATATACCTGGCGGTACATATAATACCGGGCTTGCAGATAATCCTCGACGGCATAGAGTCCGGGTGCCGAAACGTACAGATGGTCGTCAGCCTCGTTGATCTCGATCGACTTGATTATCCATTCGAGATCGTAAATGCCGTATTTGGCCCCGGTCATCAGGCTGTCGCGGAGCAGGTAGTCCATCCGGTCGACATCGAGCTGCGACGAAACGAGCTGGGCAAGAGCTCTGGGTCGAAAATCACCGCGAATGATCGACGCGACATTTGCCGCCAGCTCCGGCGAATAGGCCGCGAGCTTTCGCCCGACCTCGGTCTGATCGCTCAGCACGGCCTCGATCGTAAAGTCTTCGTGATGAAAATCAAGGATCGATTCGATAACATGTGAAAAAGGCCCGTGGCCGATGTCGTGCAGCAGGGCCGCGACGCGGACCGCGGTCTGGGCCTCGCCGGGGATCGTGTATGTGAGCCGGAGTTTGGCGACCATGCGGGCCGCGAGGTGAAAGGCCCCCAAACTGTGCGTAAAGCGTGAATGCTCGGCCGCCTGATAGGCAAAATACGCGAGGCCGAGCTGGCGGATCCGCCGCAGACGCTGAAACTCGGGCGTGTCGACGAGCGAGACGATGAGCCGCCCCTCATCCGTATCGGTATTGACACGAATGATGTTATGAACAGAATCGCGGTATATTCTCTCGGTCAATTTCTCTCCGTGTGCGGGAATCCAGCGAGCATCCGTGTCGGCTTAGTTTTTATTATTTTTCAGTTCCGCGATCGTCTGCTTGATGCGGTCGGCGTCCTTGGCATCGGGCGAAAGCTGGATATATTTTTCGAGCTCGGCGACGGCCTTGGCGTTGAGCCGTTTGGCGGCGTAAATGCCGCCCAAATACCGGTGCAAGAGCGGAATATTCTTGTCACCCTTAAGTGACTTGGCCTGTTCCATCTGAGCCTGGGCGTCGTCCAGATCTTTTTTTTGTATAAAAATCATCCCCAGATAATAGTGCGGCCAGACGGCTGACGCATTTAATCCGATGGCCTCGACGAATGCCTTTTGGGCCTCATCGATCCGTTTGTCATTGTAAAGAGCGACGGCGTAATTGAGCTTGGCTTCGAAATCCTTAGGGTCGTAACGCACCGCCATGCTAAATGCATCGATGGCGTCGCCCAAGCGGGATTTCTTGAGATAGATCTTGCCGGATTCGACATATGCGGGTTCGAGCGCCGGATAGATGGAAATTGCTTGTTTGAATTCGGATAGTGCTTCATCATCCTTGTTGGCCTTATTCAGAGAGAGGCCCTTTTCGTAATGTTTGATAGCGTCCGGTGGGGCGTCGGCGTACTTTACGTTTACTACGCCGGTATGGTCGTCCGACTTCTTTGTTGTCGCCTTTGACCTTAAGTAGATCGGCACCGAAAATGTTTTTGGAACCGGAAGGATCGGTATGGACGTCTTCGGCGTCTGAACATCGGGGTCGATCGATATAGATTCTCTGGCGATCTCAAAATTGTCACCCGCGTCCACGACTATCGTGTAGGTCCCGGCAGACAACCCGGCAAACGTAAAACCGCCGCCCTGGCTGGTCACCAATGAAAGCTCAGTAAATGAGACACTTTCGAGGCGAACCCTGATCTGCGTATCGATCGTTTTGCCGTTTGACGTGTAAATTCGTCCCTTGATCGTATTGAGCCCGCCAGTTCCCGATGAATTTATGCTGGTTTGAGCGGGCGCAGGCCGGACAATGGCAACGGCCAAGCAGAAACAAAGAAACGGTAACCACACACGCTGTTTCATAAGGCAAAAATATAAGACGCGAGTATTATTCAGTTTACATCAAAACCCGTAAAAGAAAAAAAATCAGGGGGAATAAATCCCCCTGATTATCAAATGTTCAAAAATACTTTTAAGAGTACTTTAGAAGCTGAATTTAACACCGAGGCGAAGAGCCGACGGGTATTGGAATACCGTTCCCGATCCCCAGAACGGGTTGAGAACAGGTGCAACACCCGCCACGCCACTGTTGATCGAGAAGGTATTATCTACCGTCACCGCTCTCTGTGCGTTGGTTACGTTGAACCAGTCCGCCGTAAACCGAAGCTGCTTCGATTCCGAGAAGACGATCGGATAATAGAAACCCAGATCAAGGTTGTATGTAAGCGGGGTACGGTTCTTGCCGACAGCACTGGTCACACCATTTGAGATCGCACCCAAATTCGGAATGATGGCCGTTCCGCGTTGAATAGCAAATCCCTCATTGTTTCCGTAGACCGGATGCGGGATCAACTGATTGAACGGGATACCCGACTGGGCGTAGAAGTTACCCGAAAGCACCAATTTGAACGGCGTGGTATAGCTGCCGTTAAATTTGAACTGATGCGGGCGGTCATTCGGAAGGCGTCCGTACATGTTGGTCAACAGGCTGACGAGATCGAACAACGATGTGATGTTCGGATCCGACTGGCCGTTGTCATTACGGAAGAGGCCCTCGTAGTTACCGATCAGGCTCGACCAGACGTACGAAGCATTGTACGAATAGTTGTTCGCAAACCTTCTCGACATCGTCAGCTCGAGAGCACGATAGTAACGGCGTGCACGACCGAAGTATGCTCCAACGCCGCCGCAGGTTCTGCCGAATAACGGGTTTGTCGTATCGTTAGCACCTGCACAAGGAGGCAGGCCCGAGATAAACTCCGTGTTGCCAATGCCCGTACCGGTCTGGCTAGGTGAAAGCGGTTCGCCCGGATTGAACAGGAAGTATGTGTTACCGTCGTCGAACGAGCCGTCTTCGATAACCGAACCCTGCGGACGATAGATGCCGCGAACACCAAACGAGGTGCCCTTGAAGAATTCATACTCCATACCGGCCGTGTACTCATTGACCGTCTGCGGCTTGAGTCTCGGATCGATCGGTGTCGCGTCCGAACCCAAATTACGGGTACCAAATCCGGTAGCGACGGTTGCGGTCAACGGAGCATTCAGCGTATTAACGTTGAAATTCTTATCCGTCTGGACGCTGTTGCTGCCTGCACGAACGTTGACGTCGAGCGGAAGCGGGGTTTCGACGTACCGGGCATAGTTGACAAAGAATTTACCCTTGCCAGTTTTGGTCGGATCCCAGATGATGCCGAGACGCGGCTGGAAGTTATCCCAAAACTTGTTGAGTTTCAGGTAGCTGCCATCGTTACCGCTGGCCTGTTGATAGTCCCAGCGGGCGCCGAGATTGAACTGGACATTCGGGAGGACCTTAAAGTCATCCTGAGCGTAAAAACTCTCAACGCGAGTTTTTGTATTACCGATCAGCTTAAAGTCACGTACGCGGGTCGATGTTCGAACCAGGAACGGATTGGTAAGTGCTTCGGCAGATGTGATCGGCGTTGCGACCGGGTTGACCGTAAAGCCCGGTATAACAACACCAGGCGATATTAAAGCATTGGCCGCTGTCTGAGACGGGCAGGTGACAACCGTACCGCGGGTCGTGCAAACGCTGAAGTTGTTGGTCACACGGTAACCGCTAACCGTTACGTTGGCTGGATTCGAACCGTTTGCCGGAGCAACCGCCAGCGGGTTAGCAAAAATAGTGGACGGACCCGTTGAGATCGTGTTGAGCCTGTATTTGTTCTCATAAAATTCGAATCCGAATTTTACCGTGTGCTTGCCGGTAATATACTGCATTTTTGCAGCTGTTTCCCACCGGTTACGATTCTGGTCCGAAAAGAGTCCAAAACCGTCACGAACGAAACCTCTCTGGAGCGAACCGCCCGGCGAGGCGACATAGTCTACTTTGCCGATGTTGGTGTTACTAGCATTAACACCGGTCGATGTGACGTTTGCAACCGTGCCGTCCGCTTTCAAAACGGCAAAGTTGTCGGCGACGAGCGCAGTGCCGAGCTGGGACGAAACAGGAATAGTGTTGGCTCTCTGCCTGTGGACACCAAACGAGAACTCGCCTAAGAAGTGCGAGCTAAAGTTTGAGTTCCAACGTGCAGCATAGTTCGTGCCGCCCGTCTGGATCGCACCATTGAAACTGTCAAGGTTTGCACCGAAACCGGAGCCACCCAAAAAGCCTTTTTGAGTAGTGTAATCACCAAATGTTGAGAAGTTGATTACGTTGTTGTTATTCGCCTGCCAGGTAATCTTACCCGAGTAGAACGGCGTATTGATCTTATTCAAAACCGGTCGACGGAATGTCTGGGTCAGATAATTGTTCTCACGGTGCTGCGGGTTAATAGCCGCAAAAAACGTAAGTTTGTTCTTGGCGATCGGTCCGCCAATGTCAAATCCGTAGTCAGCTTCGGAAAATCCGTTCGGGGCATTGCCCGTCTGCGGAAAATTCTTGGTCTTAGCAACGAGGCCTTTGATTCCGAAGAACGCAAACGCGTCGCCGTGAAACTGATTGCCGCCCGTCTTGGTGATGACGTTGAAAACACCGCCCGTCGAGAGGCCCTGATCAGCACCGTACGAACCGGTCTTGACCTGAACTTCCTGAACGAACTCGAACGGCAGGTTAGCACCGCCGCCGCCGAATGCAGGGTCAGTGGTTGTAACGCCGTCGAGGATGTAGCTGTTCTCCGGACCGGACGAACCGGCAACCGAAGGATCGCGGTCACGTCCCGAAGCGTCACGCAGGCCCGAACGAGCGACCGTCGGAGCGATGGTGTAGAGGCCCTGCACCGTACGCGAGGTCGGGATGTTCGAGAAGAATTCCGTCGAAATGTTAGTACCGGTCGTGTTGGCACTCTGGTCAACGTTCTGACCGGCGACCACATCGACTACGCCCGACACTTTGGTCGAGAGCGTGACGTTAATAGTCGTCGTCTTGGTCAGGCTGACTTCGACAGCGGACTGCTTGAACGGCTGAAATCCGCTGATCGCGGCCGTCGCCAGGTTATAGCGTCCCGGGGGGACCGACGAGAAACGGTAATTGCCATTTTCATCGGAGGTTGTCGTTTGGTCACGGATGAGGCCCGGACCGCTCAGGGTCAAGGATACGCCTCTGACGACAGCACCATTTTGGTCTGTCACCGTGCCCTCAACCTCACCAGTGGTGTTGGTTTGAGCCATACTCGCCGTTACAAAGATCATTGAGATCATTGCAAATATGGCCAGCGTAAATAATTTGAGATTTTTCATACTTTTAAATACTTCCTTCCTTAATCAAAGGGTTATGCAAAAGGCATTTGCGAGAGATATACCAAAACTTTCTATCGGGCTTATTTAATGCAAATCCCATGCCTTGCACACTACTGAGCTTAAGTCCTGTAAATACAGTGGTTGGAGTGGTTTGCCCATTTATATCGATGGT
>JANYIL010000151.1 GCA_025362075.1 Chloracidobacterium sp. | reverse complement strand
GATTAAGTAATACAACCATTATTACTGTGGTTCCAAAATCCCAAGATCAACGACGCCCCCCTATTCTTGCCTCAAAACCGCTTTCCGCATAAACTCATTACGTAAGCATAATTGGAACTTTTACTGATGAAATTACACAACGACATTCTCGGCCTCATCGGCAACACACCGCTCGTCCGCATCAATAACATTACGAAAGAGCATAAGATCAGGGCGCCGATCTACGCCAAGATGGAAAGCCTTAATCCCGGTTATTCTGTAAAGGATCGCATCGGTATCTCGATGATCGATTGGGCCGAGCGCGAAGGCGTGCTCAAGAAAGGCGGGACGATAATCGAGGCGACATCGGGGAATACCGGTATCGGACTCGCTCTTGTGGCGGCGGTTCGCGGTTATAAGTGTATTTTTATATTGACCGAAAAAGCCTCGACCGAGAAGGTGCGTTATCTCAAAGGCCTCGGTGCCGACATCGTCGTTTGTCCGGCGGCGGCAAAGCCGGGAACGCCCGACCATTACGTCGCGACGGCTAAACGCATCTCTGAGGAAACGCCAAATTCTTTCTATCCCGATCAGTACAATCACCCGGAAAACCCAGCCGCGCATTACCGCACGACGGGGCCCGAGATATGGAATGATACCGACGGCAAGATCACGCATTTTGTCGCCAGCATCGGCACCGGCGGTACGATCAGCGGGACTGGACGCTACCTAAAAGAGATGAACCCGGAGATCAAGGTCATCGGCGGCGACCCGTATGGATCGATATTTAAGACGTATAAAGAATCAGGCTTCATTCCCGAAGCGACGCCGTATCTGGTCGAGGGCATCGGACAAAATCTGCCGGTCGGCAACGCCGATCTGAGCATAATCGACGAGATCATCAATATTACGGACCGTGATTCATTCGACCTGGCCCGCCAGTTGGGACGCCGCGAAGGTATATTCTGCGGCGGCTCGACGGGGACGATCTTTGCGGCGGCGTTAAAGGTAGCGAAGGATCTGGATGAGGACGCGATAGTCGTCTTTATCGTGTGCGACACAGGCGAGCATTATCTGAGCAAATTCCATTCGGACGAATGGATGAAGGAAAAGCTCCTGCTCGAACCGCAGCGTATCACCGCCAGCCTGATCGCCGAAACAAAGAATGGAGCATCGCCGCGTGAGCTTATCTATGTCTCGCCGGACGACATTTTGAGCGATGCGTTTGCTAAAATGACCGAGATGGGCGTAACGCAGCTACCGGTGATCGAGGACCACCGCTCGGTCGGAAGCCTCAAGGAAAGCCGTGTTTTGACAAAATTGCTCGGCGATCGCGAGCTGCTCAACGCAAAGGTTGCCGACGTGATGGACGCCAGCTTTCCGGTAGTCGATGTCGACACGAGTCTGGGCGAGATCAAAGCAAAGCTGCAAAAACACCCGGCCGTGCTGATCGAAGATTTTAAGCGGATCACGGCGATAATTACGCGTTCGGACGTTTTGGATATTCAGGGATAATTATCTTAATATTTGGAGCAAGCTATGAGTGACGAGCCCAAATCGGATGACAACCCAAACGGGGCCTGGGTAATGCCCGAACCGGTATATCGCACCACGCCCGGCCGCACGCCGCAGAGCACCCCTCAAACGGCGAGTGCCGACGATATCACAACCCAGCCCGGATTTACCGACGAAGACAATATCGATACCCTTGCCCCGGATTTTGTAGACACTGACGACGTTCCGACCGAAAAACCCGTAAAAGTAAAACCCGCCGAACCAAAACCAAAGAAGAAACGCGGCTGTTTGTGGTGGTTTCTTTTTATCGTCGGGATTATCGTTCTCGCTATAGTGGCCTACTTTACTCTTGTAGTATGGATCTTTTCTCGCTATTTTGGTTCGGAATCTAGTGGGTTTTAATCAGTTTTCCACTTTTGCACCAGATTCAAAATGGAGCACAATCATCCCGTGTGCATAGCGTCCAAAGGACGCTGATAGCACCATATTTAAATTGAGTTGAGGGCAGCCATGGTCTGTCACGCCGCTTTCGCGGCGTTTGCAAGCGGGACGCTAGCGCTCCAGTCAGGGATGCGTCATATTCTCGGCCTTGACCCAATCGTCAAAGTCCTCGGCGGTCAACAGCCCGAGGCTCACGGCTGATTCCTTGAGCGAAATGCCCTTTTTATGGGCATTTTTTGCGATCTTTGCCGCGTTGTCGTAGCCGATGTGCTGATTTAACGCGGTCACGAGCATTAGCGAATTTCGTAAGTAGTGGTCGATCTGGTCGCGGTTTAGCTCGATACCCGCGATGCAGTAATCGACAAAACCGTGGCAGGCGTCATGGATTAGCCGGACGGAATGCAGGAAGTTGTGAATCATCACGGGCTTAAACACATTCAATTCGAAATTGCCCTGCGAACCGGCAAAACCGATTGCCGCGTCGTTGCCAAAGACCTGCACCGCGACCATCGTCATCGCTTCGGACTGCGTCGGATTGACCTTGCCGGGCATGATCGAGCTTCCAGGCTCATTTTCAGGCAGTGAAATTTCACCGACGCCGCAACGCGGGCCGGACGCCAGCCAGCGGATGTCGTTGGCGATTTTCATCAGACTGCCAGCTAATGTTTTTAGTCCACCGGATGCAAAAACAATTTCGTCGTGTGCCGAAAGAGCCGCAAATTTGTCCGGATGTGATTTGAACGGCAAACCGGTGAGTTCGGCGATCTTTGCCGCCGCACGCTCGGCAAATTCGGGATGAGCGTTGAGCCCCGTGCCGACAGCCGTGCCGCCGATCGCGAGATCGAGCAAACCTGGCAAAACCATTCGCAGACGGTCAATGTCGCGTGAAACAAGGCTCGCCCAGCCGCCAAATTCCTGCCCGACGGTCATCGGCGTCGCGTCCTGCAGATGCGTACGACCAATCTTTACGACATCGGCAAACTCTTTGGCTTTTGCATCGATGGCGTCGTGAACCTTTTGAACTTCGGGAATAAGCGCGGTCATCCGCTCGGCCGCGGCAATGTACATAGCGGTCGGGAAAGTATCATTGGAAGATTGCGACTTGTTAACGTCGTCATTAGGATGAACGGGTGTCTTGCTGCCCATCTCGCCCCCGGCAATCTCAATCGCCCGGTTCGAGATCACCTCATTGGCGTTCATGTTCGTCTGCGTGCCCGAACCGGTTTGCCAAACCCGCAGCGGAAAATGCGCGTCAAGTTTCCCTTCGATCACCTCGTCGGTCGCCTGGACGATCAAATCCAATTTGTCCTTGGGCACCTTACCAAGTTCAAAGTTGACTATCGCCGCCGCTTTTTTCAATATCCCCAGCGCTCGTATAACCTCACGCGGCATAACATCGAACCCGATGTTAAAATGCAGCAGCGACCGCTGCGTCTGCGCTCCCCAATACGCCGTCACCGGCACCTCGACCCCACCCATCGAATCGGTCTCGATCCGTGTTCTTATCTCTTTTGCTGCTGAGTCTGTCATATGCTTACCAAAACTATTTTGCCACAAAACCCCTGTATTAACTTCCTACCCTTAGGTTCCGGTGTTGGTAACCTCACACGCTGCGTCCGTCGTTTCGGTCGGCAGGCCCGCTTCGATCCACGCCGAAGTGCCGCCGGTGACATTGTAGATCTTTCGAAAACCGGCGTTCTCAAGAATGCTCGTGCCCATGCTCGAACGGTAGCCGCCCTGACAAATTACGTATGTTGGAGCGGCCGGATCGAGCCTTTCAATATCGGCGGCGAGCTTATCGAGCGGAAAATTGGAGATGCGGCGGGCGTGTCCGGCGTTATATTCGCCAACGCGGCGAACGTCGATAAATTGCAGATGTTTCTCGGTCGTTGTTAATTCGGCGACCTCGTTTACCGAAACCTGCTCGACGGTTTTCGTTTCGCCATTAAAATTGTCGATTAGGATAGAACCAGTCACCGATTCGTGGCCGACGCGGGCAAGGCGTGTTACGGCCTCGTCGATCGCCATCTGATTGTCCGCAACGACCGCGATGTTTGTATCAATGGGGATAAGCGTACCGGCCCATGATGCAAATTGTCCGCCGAGGCCGATATTTATTGAGTTTGGAATATGCCCAGACCCGTATTCACTGGCTTGCCGGACATCGATCACGATGCCGTCGAAATGCTGTATTTCCTCGGACGACAATTCATGCGGTTTTGCGATCTCGGTCAGCGGAGCCGAACCTTCGAGATTTTTGGCCGCACTTTTCTGAAAATATGCCGGAACCTCAGGCTGATCAGCGGCAACGATCTTTACAAATTCGTCTTTGCTCATCGGTTGGAGAGCGTAGTTGAATTTTCGCTGATTCCCAAGCGTCGACCACGTTTCTTTTGACAGCGACTTACCGCAAAGTGAACCGGCTCCGTGCGCCGGATAGATCTCAGTTTCGTCCGGAAACGACAGAATCTTGTCGTGGAGCGAATCGTAAAGCATCCCGCCCATCTGCTGGGCCGTAAACCCCTTGGAACCGATCAGATCGGGGCGGCCGACATCCCCGATGAATAGCGTATCGCCGGTGAACAGCTTTACCGGTTCGGTTGGAGCGAGCGTGTTTGTCGCGGCGATCGTAATACCCTCGGGAGTGTGGCCGGGCGTTTCGCGAAATGTAAGCTTGATCGAGCCCACATTCAACACATCGCCATCTTTTACCTTATGAGTCGGGAACTTTGTTTTCGCCCTCTGACCATAAACGATCTGTGCCCCGGTTTTTGCCGCAAGTTCCACGTGCCCACTGACAAAATCGGCGTGAGAATGCGTTTCAATAACGTATTTGATCTGCTGGCCGTTCGCCTCGGCTTCGTCAATATATTGCTGGACGTCACGCTGCGGATCGATGATCGCGGCCTCGCCCTCCGAGCCGAGATAATACGACGCATGCGAGAGACAGCCGAGATAAAACTGCTTGAAATTCATACCGGTAAATTCCCGCGGTTGCCCTAGCTCACCTGGTATCACTGATCATCACCACGTCGCTGGATCTCTTGCCACGGGCAATGACGAATTGCCTGCCGTCTCGGGTCATATCAAAGAGCCATATACTCTCTGACTTAAAATCCGTTATCGGTTGCACAGGGCTTCCGTCGATCGGCAGCTGCCAGAGGTTGGCTCCCCCCTGAGGCGCACCGATGTAAATTACTGCACGCCCGTCGGACGACCACCATAATTTAGTGACACCCAGGTAGGCGGGCGCTGGTTCGTAAGCAATGGCTTTGATCGGCGCGCCGCCTTCAAATGGAATAATTACCACTTTGCTGTTTTTGGTTTGTTGGTTTTCGGCGTAGCATGCAATCAATTTGCCATCCGGCGAGACGGCGGGAAAATTCGCGCACTCGTCAGTCAATAGAACGGGATCTCCTCCCTTGCTGGGAATCTTCCAAAGCGTTCGGGGAACCGATTGTGCGTAAACCACCCACCGCCCATCCGGCGAGAATGCCGGTTCCCCTTGTTGACCACCTATTCCGCTAGTTAGCTGCATTACGTTACTGCCATCAATATCCATCCGCCAGAGATGATATATACTATCCTCCCGATTTGATTCGAAGACTATGTAACGTCCGTCCGGCGAAACCGTGGGACCGCTATCGATGACGGGGGCGATCGAGTTTGTTAATCGCTTAGACTCGCCTCCGTCACCATTCATGATCCACAGATTGTAGCTTGAACAATAAATAATATGACCGTCCGGCGCCCATGCAATGCCGCCCAAACCATCCTCCGCATTGCCCCTTGAGGTGAGTTGCCGCTCCTGATTACTGCCCCGGGGCTGCGTGACCCAGATGTCGGAAGAAGTTTGCCGCTGAGTCGTCACCAGTGCTCTATCATCGGCACTCAATCCGAGGTAATTTAGAAAATAGTCATTCAGTTCATTGGTTAAACGGCTTGCCTCACCGCCTGGATAGGTCAGCTGCCAGATCTGATTCTGCAACCCTCCGATCATTAGTAGCAGACCACTTCCATCCTTAAACCATTCTATGCGACCAATCTGAGACCACTTTCTTTGAGTCAGGGGTTTCAGTTCGCCGCTTTCAACCGATACGCTAACTACCGTCGCCGAATCCTTGCCGGCAACCATAGCATTGCGTCCGATTGCGATCGTCTTACCGTCGGGCGACCATGTGGGACCACCCTTTGAAAAATACCAACTATCCGGAAGTTCAGCTACCACGCGTTGGTTGCTGCCATCGACACTTGCCACAATTAGTTGCGAGCGCGACAAGCGAGCCTCAAACCTGGCATAGGCGAACTGCTTACCGGCAGGAGAGAATGCAAGCGGGCTATCAATGTTCGTTAACACTTTCCGTGGCGTCCCTCCCAGCGTCGGAATTTGATATAAACAGATTGGTTCGGTTCCTTCCCTCCCACGGTAGTAAACATAAGAGCCATCCGGTGAGAAATTTGTTCCCAAAAAGCTAAAAATCTCTGTCGCGGCGACGATCTCCAAAGCGCTTTCGGTTAGTGTTGATTTTGTCCATATGCTAGATTTGCCATTCTCAGTGACCAGATAAGCGATAAACTTGCCGTCAGATGAAACATCCGCACAGCAAGCGTTGCCACCTGTGGTTAGCCGTGTGGTTTCCATCTTCTGAAAATGGGCATGGCTTTCGCGCAGAGGCAGGTAACGGTAGATGCCATACGCGAGGGCGCTTATGACGCCAAGCAGCACGACAAGACCAATAAGGGCAGCGATCTTGTGGCGACTCAATTGAGTAGTTATGTGTTCGGCATTCGATATGGTTTGCCTCGCCTGCGCATTTCCAGTGGTTGGCGCTTCGCCGGCGAAAGGGGCAATCGATAAACCTTTCACCGCGCCGCTGGATGATGAAGCGGGTAGATCGGCTTCAGAATCAAATAATTTTGGAAACGGGACAACGGTTGAATTTTCTTCATGTCGTAAGTCTACTCCGGCACTTAATCTAAAAATTTGAGCCTTCGTTTCCGCGTCGTTTCTGTTAATTTCGCGCACATCTGCCGTAAAGCGATAGCCATGTTTGGGCAGTGTCTCGATGTAATCTTGGCCGTTGGTATTGAGAAGTTTCCGAAGCCGGGAAACGTATTTGACGAGATTGTTTTCCTCTACAAAGGTGTCACTCCATAGAGTCTGGAGCATTTCTTCCTTGCTCAAAGCCCTGCCGTTATTTTCGACGAGCAGGACTAAAGTTTCGAATTCTTTCGCCGGGAGATGGATCGGAATACCGTCCGCAAACAAAGTTTTCTCCCGCAGGTCGAGAATAAATTTCCCGAACTCATAGATAACCCTTCCATTTTCAGACGTTTCCATCTAGGCAGAAAAAATTCAGAAAAAAGTCACGAAAACTCCAAGACCGAATTCGACCCCTTGAGCGAAGATTATGGCCAACGAACCGACTGCAAAGAATACGGACGTTTCAACTTTAACGTTTTTTTATGATCGAAGGCAAGAATTTTTCTAAGAATGAAAGGAACAACGGAGGAAATTATGAGAAAGACAATGTTACATGTTTGTTTGGTGATTGGTTTATTAAGCGTTCTGCTACTACTGCAGTTCTGGTATGTGGGGCAGGCGGGAAAAGTGCAGGCGCAGCGGGCCGATCCCGAACCGGGAGGCTGCACCAATGCCACCCTACAGGGTACTTACGGAGCTTACAGGCTCGGAGCGAATCTCAATGGACCACTCGCCGCCGTCGGAATTGTCACCTATGACGGAATAGGATTTGCCAGCATTCGCCAATCTATCAATCGCCAAACTCCAACTCACACTGGGGAATTCATTCGAAATGTGGTGATTCCCGGTACCTACCAGGTAAATTCGGACTGTACAGGCGACGCGTTTGCAGATGACGGTAGCCTTCTTGTTACATTTGTGATCGTTGATGGAGGCAGGGAGGTCTACAAAATCGGCGGCACCCCTGGCAACGCAATCATAGAAGTTGCGAAGAAGATCGCGCCGGCACACGACAGGGACGATGATGACAGAAGGCCGCCGGTCTTTTGCCAGTAGCGTAATTATACCCTTTCAGTTTTAGCGGCGGACAATGCCGGAACAAGCTGTCCAATTGGCTAGAATTGACAATTTGAAAAGTAAATGGTGCCGTTTGAGTCGCTCGTCAGTTAGCAAAACAAGAGGTAACAAATGAATTTCGCAGGAACAAACAGAAATCAAATACTCGCCCTACTTTTATCGATCTTATTCTTATTCGCGGCCGATGCAAGATCGGCGATAAATGGCAAGATCGCCTTTGCAAGCGACCGAGACGGCAATTCGGAGATCTACGTAATGAACGCCGACGGCACCGGACAAGTGCGTCTTACGAACAATCCCGGCGTGGATGACTTTCCTGCCTGGTCGCCGGACGGGAAAAGACTTGCCTTCCTAAGTACAAGCGCTTCCGGCGGTTATTTC
>JANYIL010000130.1 GCA_025362075.1 Chloracidobacterium sp. | reverse complement strand
TTTCTCTCCTTCCTTGAATTCCTTTAGAAGTTTCACTTCCTCCGTTGTAAGTTTTATTATTAGTTGTCTCATGGCAAGATAGCTATATTATACTATCTTGCCCTGTAACGCACCAAAATTACTTTGTTGCTACACTAGGCTGTGATGAGGCATTAACGTACGATGTACAGGATATTTACGAGGCCGTTGGAGTTGTTGCAAAAAACGCTTTCTCCGATAAGGAGATCAAAGAAAGCGTCAGGGCGCTCTATGTTGTTCCTTGGATTGAGAATATAGAATCTCCAGCGCAAGTGAGTCCAGCATTGGATTTACTAATTTCGTTAAAGGGACCGACGATTGAAAGCCAGATGCTCGTGAACGCGTTCGAGAAAGCCCTTGCCCGGAATTTCAATGACGACAGAGCGTTTAGTCATGTGATTGTTCGCGATAGGTTGCTGGCGAAAACGCTTCGGTTGTCCGCTCAGATGGACGATCCCGAAAAGCTCAACGTGAGAACCGCTTACAAAGGGTTTCTCACTAAGAATCTTACCGGTTCCCGATGTCAGGAAAACCAAATTTTGAAAGACCATCTACCTGGCTACATCGGGGAGGTTAATGAATATTTACCAGAAAAACCGCTGACCTATGAGGATGTCGTCGCGTCTGATGTCAAAGGTACAGCTAAGATTGTGCCTTACTGGCGCTCGGCAAACGCTGTGCGACTTATGAAGGAATTTAGCGTAGCCGTGCAATTCGGTAAACCAGCCGCAGACGCCACAAAGGATGAACTAGAACGACGAGTCGGCCCCTTTCTGGAGAGCCTGAATTCATGGGAGCCGTCTGGTGATGAGAGCGAACTGGAGGTTTTTAATGAGAAGTGTGTATTGTTTCGTAGTATTATCGAGCGACTGCCGAACGGGGACGTGAAAAAGAATGTCGCGAGGCATTACCTCTCCTTTTTGAATAAATCTCCAATTCAAAAGACCAACTTCTTGGAATGGTATTTCTACGTTCAGAAATTTTTCATTGGCAATGACGAACTCTTCAAAGAACTCATTGAGCAAGTCCCCAACTCAAATTTCAAATTGATGTCTGACTTGAAGAAGAACCTAAGCTGATCAATTTTCTACCGTATAGGTTGATTGAGTTTCTACATCGTTGTTCGCGTTCACGTCGCGGATCTCTCGGTAACCCACCTACAAGGCCTTTGGCCGTCTATTTGATCTCCAACTCATACGGCATCATGAGCATGGCCTGGCCTCGCTGCATCTGGTCGAGCATGGCGGTGTAGCGGAATGCGCGGCGGATATTGGCGGGCATTGATTCGAGGATCGCGGCCTGGGCCTGCTGCTGTTTGGTTGCGGCGGCGGAGTCATTGCCGAAAAGGGTTTCGAAGAATGGGCGAGGTTCGGGGAAAACGACGCGCTTGACCTCTTTGTCGGCAGGGAGATTGGCGAGGTCTTTGGCGATGCTGATTGCTTTTTCGAGGCCGCCAAATTCGTCGATCAGGCCGTTTGCTTTGGCTTGGGTGCCGGTCCAGACGCGGCCCTGGCCGAGAGTGTTGACCTCTTCCGGAGTTTTCTTGCGGCCGGCGGCGACCTTTGGCACGAAGTTGTCGTAATAGACGCTGTGGGCCATGTCTTCCATCTTGGCCCGCTCGTCAGGCGTCCATTTTTCGGTCTCGCGAAAGATGCCGGCGTTCTTGCCCCGCATGACGTACTCATTCGATACGCCCAGCCAGTCGTACAGGCCTTTCATGACCGGTTTGCCGAGAAACATGCCGATCGATCCCGTTATCGTGGCGGGTTCGGCGACGATCTTGTTGGCGTTACACGCGATGTAGTAACCGCCCGAGGCGGCAACGTCAGACATCGAAACGACGACGGGCTTTTTCGCTTTTGCGTTCTCGATCGCGTGCCACATGATGTCGGACGCAAGGGCCGAGCCGCCGGGGCTGTCTACTCGCAGCACGATCGCCTTGATGGATGTATCAGCGGCGGCATCATTTACAGCATCGACAACCGTGTCCGAGCCTACCATTTCGCCATTGAGTGGACCGTTACTCGAATGCCCGATATTGATCGCTCCCGATGCGTAGATCACGGCGACCTTTTCACCGGTGTTTAGTCCGAGGCTGTCTGATGGAATGTCGCGATATTCGCCGCCGGAGATGGTCCGGAGTTTATCGCCCTCTTTGTAGCCGAGGGCCGCTCTGAGGGCGTCATCGACCTGATCGCGGTAAAACGCGTCGTCGATCAGGCCGAGAGATTTTGCTTTGACAGCATTGTACGGGGCGCCGTCGATGAGAGCTTTTACGTCGTCGACCGATTTCTTTCGCGATTCCGAAATGGCGGTCGTAAAGCGCGAAAAGTATTCGTCGAGGACGGCGTTCAGCACCTCACGCTGGCCTTCCCCCATTGCTTTTTTGGTGTACTGATCGGGAGCATTTTTGTATTTGGGGCCGATCTGTATGACCTCGGCCTCGATCCCCAGCTTGTCGAGCGACCCTTTGTAAAACATCGCCTCGGCCGCAAAACCGTTAATGTAAATGTCGCCCGACGGCGGTAGAAATACACGATCGGCGGCGGTGGCGAGGTAATATTCGCGGTTTGTCCCGATCTCCATGTAGGCGTAAACCGGTTTGCCGGACGCCTTAAAATCCTTGACGGCATCGCGAAATTCGTCCGCCTTGCCCCAGCCGATGCCGGGAAAGTCGATGTCGAGCAGGACGGCGCCGATGCGATTATCGACCTTGGCCTTTCGCAACTGGGTCAGGAGGCTCGTGAACGACTGTGTCTGACGTATGCCAAAAGCCTTCGCAAGCGGCTCTTCGGCGACGTAGTCGGGCAGATTGCCTGAGACGTTGAGAACGAGGACGCTGTTGTCCTTGACGGACGGGCGGCCCATGCTGCGGCTCACGTACAGAAGCCCGGCCACCGCCACCACTAGAACCACCACCAGAAGTCCACCGAGGATCAAGAATATTTTTCCCGTTTTTGACATTGCCATCGTTATTTATTGCCCATCCCTCTTATCAAAGTTATTAATAATATTACGCCAAAACGCTGCAAAAGGTTTGTTTTAAAGAAAGGGTCATGACTAGATCACAAAGGGCACTAAGAGGAGACACGGAGTCAAAGCAAGGGGCTTTAATAAATTCAAAACGATGTTCTGCCGTCGATCGACACAATTTTGGTTGACAGAATCGATAAACTTACTATTATTACAAATATGCCTTTTCCGAAATTTACTATTCGCGGCTTTAAGGCGCCACGCGAGGCGGTAATAGCTTCGCTGGGCACGCTTGAACGCAAAACACTGGAAGAAGTTTGGCGCCGGAAGGAGACTAACGTACGTGACGTTGTCGAGGCGCTCAATGACAGCTTTGCCTACACGACGATCATGACCACCCTCGACCGGCTCTATAAAAAGGGGTATCTCGACCGCCGAAAAGACGGACGCGCCTTTGTGTACAAGCCGCTAATGTCCCGCGAGGAACTGCATGTCGGGCTGGCCGGCGACGTGATCGTCAGCCTCATCGACGGTGCAACAAAAAATGTTGAGCCGGTGCTCGCTTGTATTGTTGACGCTGTCAGCGACCGCGACCGGGAATTGCTCGATGAACTCGAACGCCTCGTAAAAGAAAAGAAAGCTTCGCTGGATAACCTTAAGTAGATGTATTTCCTGATCGGGATCTCATTACTATTCGCCTTTCTGTTTGCCATTGATGTCGCGGCGTCACTTACGGCGATGCTCGGCTGGCGGCTGCTGGCAAATACTGCTTCCCGGTGGGGTGCGCGAACGCGTGTCAACGTGATCTTTCTGATGCGTGTTTTTCCGTTAGTTGCCGCCACCATTTTCATCTCGGCATTCGTTCTGCCGGCATTTCTAATCTACGAGCCGACCGCGACCGACGAAAGGGTCGGACTAAAACTGACGCTGATCTCTCTCGTATCCGCCTTTGGAATGGTCGCGGCGTTCGGGCGGGTTTTCGCCGGGTGGTGGCGCACGAGGCGGCTTATCGGCGAGTGGATGGGCCTTTCCGAACCGGTCGAGATCGAAGGAGTAACCATTCCCGCATTTCGGATGCGGCATCCGTTTCCGATCATTGCGGTCGTTGGCGTACTGCGGCCCAGAATGTTTGTTGCCGAACAAATACTTGCCGAACTCGATGATGCAGAGATTGCCGCCTCGATAGCTCACGAGCATGGGCATATTTCGAACCATGACAACCTAAAACGGATCGCGATGCGTGTATGCGGTGATTTCCTTGTCCTGCCGCTCGGCAAAACCCTTGACCGGGCCTGGGATGCTGCGGCCGAATCCGCGGCCGACGAATACGTTGCCCGTATGGGCGGCGGCCGGTGTGCCCTTGATCTCGCCTCGGCGTTGATCAAGGTTGGCCGGATAACCCCTAATGAAAAGGCATTACCGATGCCGGTTGGGGCTTATCTGCTCGGGTCCGAAGATCAGCCGCTTGCGGAGCGCGTCGACCGCTTGCTGCGGCTTGCCGACCGGGCCGACACCCTCGGCGGAACGGCTAATTCGATGCAAAATTCGATCTGGCTCATACCCATTTTGGCGGTCATCGCCACCCTTCCTATGGCTCTGAATCCAAATTTACTCTCCGCCGTCCACACGATTTCGGAAGAGCTCCTGGCTGCCCTTCAATAACCCCTCAGATTTATATATCTACGAGTTCTGGTAGTAGTTAACGATCAGGGCTACCATTCTCTGTCTAGAGAAAACTGCTTCGAGGACTGTATGTTAAAAAGGGTTGTTTCACGCTATATCTCTATCCGTTTTTTCGCAACGTTGCTCCCCGTTGTGCTTTTCGCCGTATCAGCGGCAGCACAGTCGGCAAACACGGCGACCGTGATCGTCACCGTGGTCGATCAAAATGACGCCGTCGTGCCGGGTGCCGGCATTTCCGTCACCAATGCCGCGACGGGCGTCGCTCGTGACAGCGTATCAGGTTCTGAAGGCTCGGCCGCGTTTGCCGCTCTTTCGTTGACGGGTTCGTATAAGGTGCGCGTCACCAAGTCCGGCTTTTCAAGTAATGAGGTCGGCGGATTGACTCTACGATCCGGCGAAACGGCCACGGTCAAGGTCAAGCTGACCGTAAGCGGCGGCAAAGCGGAGGTGACGGTATTTGGCACGACCGAGGGAGTGCGGGCCGACGCCCAGATAGGCCGCAGTTTTGACAGCGCGCGTATCGACGAAACCCCGATCCTCGGCCGTAAGCTGACAAGCATACCTCTTCTGAATTCGGCCTTCCGGCAGGGTAAGGGTACGGGCGATCTGTTTGTAAATCAAACGTATTTCATCACCGGCGTCGGTTCGCGGCGGGCGGCGACCTTTACGCTTGACGGAGCAAGCAACGACGAGGGCTGGGGCCGCCAGACCCAGGTTGCGACGATTCCGATCGGAGCGGTTCAGGAAGTGACGGTTCTCTCGAACGCCTTTTCCTCCGAATTTGGTTGGACCTCGGGTCCGGCGATCAACATCGTCACAAAATCGGGCATAAACGATTTTCACGGCGAAGGGCTCTTTATGTATCGTCCCGGCAGTTGGCAGGCGAAAACGTTTTCGACCAAAGGCTTTTGCCCGAAATCGGTCGCATCAAGCTGCATAGCCCCGGCAAATCTTACGACAATCAGTCCGGTTGATATTCCTGACAAGCTCGGGCAGGGGTCGGTTTCGATCGGCGGACCGATTGTGACGGACAAAACGTTCTTTTTCGTTTCGGCCGACCGCACCCATCAGGATCGCACGACATTTCTATCATCGACGCTCCCGGCGTTTTTGCTGCCGTCGGACGGCCACCTCGATTACACCGGCCATTATCGTCAGACGCTCTTTGACGGGCGGCTCGATCATCGGCTGACGTCGCATCAGACCCTGATGTGGCGATTCAATTTCGATACGTTTTACGACGACAATCCGCAGGACGCGGTCGGCGGCACCAGCGCCCCCAGCGTTGCCCGCCGCTATTCGCGCGAGGCGTGGACGACCCAATTGAATCACACAACCGTAATCACGCCCAATCTGCTCAACGAAGCCCGTTTTGCGTTTCTCCACGGTAATCCGGTCACGAAATGGGAAGCCAAAACGCTGTCTACGATCTACACACGGGGTGCCGGTAACGGTGCGGTTTCGTTTACCAGCGGCCAGTCGCGTCAATCGGATTTGTTTGGCCGGCAATTTCAATTTGCCGATACACTGTCGTGGACGACCGGGCGGCATTACCTTCGCTTTGGCGGAAGTATTATCCGTCATCGTTCGGGCGGTACGGGCAACGAGCCCGGTGCGTTGACGCTCGGTACCTTTACCTTTTCGACTACTAATGTGGCACGAAACACTCTGCCGCTCGATCAATTGGCGCTCACCGATGTGCTCAATTACCAGCAGCCGATCAATTTCGGGATCAGCAGCTACGATCTCGGCCAGTGGCTGATCACCGGTTTTGTCCAGGACAAGATTCGCGTTAGCCGCGATTTCACGCTCGATGTCGGCCTTCGTTACGACCGTCAGACGCTCACGGACGCCAAGAAAAATTTCGAGCCGCGCATCGGTTTCGGCTGGAATCCGGGCGGCAACTCACGCACGGCTATCCGCGGCGGTTACGGTATGTACTACACCCAAATCCGTACGAACGCGGTCGCAGGCTATCTGATCAACGGACTCGACGGTATCGCAAATTACACGGCAACGACCGGCCAGACCGGTTTTCCAACATGCCTGACCGGGTCGTGTTTACCGGTAAATGTCGATCCTCGGACTCTTCCGGCTGCCCAGCTTCCCGCTCGCGACATCACGATCAAGGCCGGACTGAGATCATTTTATCAAGCGCAATTTGCGAGATACGGGTTGAATTTCAATCTACTGCCGAATTATTCGGACAAGTTGGTAAATCCGCGAAGCCAGGTTTTCACCATCGGTGCCGAGCATGAATTTTTCAAGGGACTATTTGTCGGAGCGGATTTCGTTCGCCAACGTCTCACAAACATCGACCGCTCCGTTGACCTCAATGCCCCATCCGAGTTTGACCGCACAACGGTCGGCCAAATCCGTACCGTTGCGGTTGCCAACGCCACCCGCCCCATCCTACCGGCAAACGGCGGCGTCAGACAGGTCAATTCGTACCAGAACTTTGGCGAAGCCGATTATAACGGGCTCCAGATGCTGTTTGCGTATCGTGGCAACTCAAAAGTATTCGCTTCCCTTAGCTATACGATCTCAAAGGCGACGAACACGACCGAACCCGATGGCAACGGCATCGGCCCGAATCAGGTTATCCTGACCCGTCTTGGCGAAGACGAACGCGGCCCGTCGGTTGTCGATCAGCGGCATCGGGCTGTTTTTTCGTTCCATTACAATTTCCCGTTGAATTTTACCGCCGGTACGCTTATGCAATTTGCTACCGCGCGGCCCTTTAATGCGACAACGGGCGTCGACAACAATGGTGACGGCATTAATAATGACCGTCCCGTGGTCAACGGTGCCCTCCTGCCAAAATCCGCCTACCGCGGAAATGGTACCCAGGACGTTTCCGTTTTTGTCCAGAACCGGATTCGCATTTCCGAACGCACCGCGCTGACGCTTAGGTTGGAGGGATTTAATATATTCAACAACGACAATCAGCTTGCTCGCGGCGTTACGGTTTTCGGCAACGGCGCGACAGCAAATCCTGATTTCGGCTGGTTCACCAATCAGTTTACGACCTCGGCGCAGACGGTTGCGTTGCCGGCCTTTGCAAACATCGATCCGCCGCGGATGTTTCAATTGCAGGCCCGGTTTAGCTTTTAGAGCTTATTGGCGAACAAGTCAGAACCGCCTGCGTGAGCGGGCGGCTTGGACATGGCGAAGAGAGGTTTGCTATGTTAGCCGTTCCGCCCCCTTACGGGAGGCGGTTCTGACACGATATCGCAACGTCTCCTTTTTCTTTTATGAAACGAATCCTAACCGCAGCATCGCTCTTTATTGCTTTTACGGCCTTTGGCTGCGGCCGTTTTTCCAACCCGGCTACCGATGCCAAGGCTGAACGATACGTTGTTATTTCGCCTATCTACAATGAGATCATCTGGGCACTTGGGGCGCAGGATAAGGTCGTCGGTATCGATCTCTCAAGCACATATCCGCCCGAGATCAAGAACGTGCAGACCGTCGGTTACCACCGTGCCTTAAGCGCCGAGGGCATCCTCTCGCTCAAGCCGACGGCGGTCATTAACGATGGCAATGTCGGGCCGCCGCAGGTCCTCGAGCAGATCGAGCAGTTAAATATTCCGCTTAAGACATTCAACGCAAAGAATGACTCGGTCGACGGAACCAAGGCACTGATCCGCGAGATCGGCGAATATTTTAACAAGAAGGACAAGGCAGAGGAGCTGTGCAAAACGCTCGACGCTCAGGTCGCTTCGGCCGCCGAGGACGTCAAGAAATATACCGATTCGCCAAAGGTCGCGATCATTCATTTTGGACGGGCGTCAAACGTGTACATGGTCGTTGGAAAGGGCGACGGCGGCGACAGCGGCGGAGCGAGTAAGATGATAGAATTGGCCGGTGGGCAGATGGCCATCGATACAGGCGGGATGACGCGGATGGCGTCGCCCGAGATCATCGCTCAGGCAAATCCGGACATTATCTTGGTCACCGATTACGGCTATGACCACGCCGGAGGCTCGATCGACGGGATCAAGGCTTTACCGGGTGTCGAGACGTCAAACGCCGCCAAAAACGGCAAGATCTACCGCATCGAAGAAAATCAGCTGATGTATTTCGGCCCACGTGCGGGCGACAATATTAAAAAGGTAGCCGAGATCATTCACAAAAAGTGACAAAACAGGATCGCAGCCAAAAGGCGCTTATCATCGGATTGACGTTCGCCACGCTTATCGTGTTGGCGGCGTCAATTCGTTATGGGGCGATAGATTTTTCGCTTGCCGATATTGGTCATGCTTTGGCTTCCTTGTTTCCGGGACAACCGGAGGCGACTTTGAACCAGCGCATATTTCTCGAATTGCGTTTGCCCCGGGCCGTTCTGTGCGCTCTGGTTGGGGCGAGTCTCGGCGTCGGCGGCACGCTGATGCAGGCACTGTTTCGCAATCCGATTGTTGAGCCGGGCTTGGTCGGGACATCTAGCGGAGCGGCGTTCGGCTCGGCTTTTTTCTTTGTCCTCGGCGGAGTCTTTGATTTTGGATCGAGCCTCTGGAGCCTGCCGCTGGCCGCGTGCCTCGGCGGCATCCTGTCGACATATCTCGTTTTCGTCCTCGCCCGCTCACGCGACGATGCTCGTGCCTCGGTCGTAATGCTGCTGCTGACGGGACTCGCGATCAACGCCATTTTT
>JANYIL010000100.1 GCA_025362075.1 Chloracidobacterium sp. | reverse complement strand
CCCTTCTCCGGGCGTACCGCCCGCAGAAGCGAAAACTATCTAAAAGAGGACATTTCTAATGAGTTACAATAGAGGACATTTCTAAAGAGTTCTGACAACTGCCCGCCCATCTGAAAAATCATCTGCTTGGCACGCTCCCGGTCCGTTTCCAGCAAAAGCGTGATCACCCGTCCTCTGAATGACAGCCTGTCGAGCTTCGCAAAAGAACCGGCCGCAAGTACCCAATCCTCTGTATCAAGGAGTTCGTTGTTGCGTTCGACCTTACCCCCATACGCTGGCCGCATCGGCATCGGGTACTGCACATCGTCAATCATCCGCAGTGCCTCATCAATGATCTCCTTACGCCAGACCGGATCGGTGACCTTTTTCGACTCGACTACCTTGAGAAATGTATCAACCGCCAACTCGGGTGCCGCCAGCCGTGCGTCGTTTAGTAAGGCCACAATTTCACGCGGGCGTTCGGGCGTGGGCGTCGGCTTCTTTTCGACATTCTGTCCCGGAACGGCTAAACAACCGAAACATATGAAAAGGGACAAGAGCGTAGCTACCAATGCAGAAGCCCGCGCGTTAGCAAGGGCATAACACTCAAGCCAATCGGAATGACGAACTGTGCGGCGAACGCCTCGGGTAACCTGGAAGGTGGATGTTAAGCCCTTGCTGACGCGCGGGCTTCTGCATTTTGATCTCATAATCCCATGCTATTCCTGTTGTTCAGAACCTTAAAATTCGGATTCGGAAATTCGTCTGCGAGCTGTTTGAACAGCGTCGGATTGTGTATCGCGGCCCATTTGACGTGAACAAGCCACTCGATAAAGCTATCTTTCTGCACCGTTGAGCTGGCGAGGCACCTTAGAAGGGCTCGTGTCGCTGCTAGTTCGACAACCGGATCTTTCACCTGACTGATAAGGTCCTGATACCAAAGCGTTTTTTGATTAAATACCTCGGCGTCCGATTCATCAACCGATGCTTTCCACGAATCAAGAAGATCGAGCGTATCCGTAACTTTCAACTGCCACTCGAGTTGGGCCGCCTTGTCGTCTATATTTTCTGGAAGATTCTTCTTTTGGCGAGCTGTCTTATAAAGCAAACTGACCTTTTTATACATAATCGAATCAGTGTAAAGCTTGTCTTTTGGTGCTCCTCGATATTCAACCGATTCAAAATCCTCTATTTTGAATCGTTTTTCCTCAGGAAACAGCCAGTTAAACGCATCCAGCGGCCACGGTAAACTGTCTTTTTTTGGTTTACTGCCGAGACACCGCGGCCCAGATGTATTCTTCACCAGCATCTGGCGCCAGGCGGCCGTCAATTCTTCCTTATATTCCGAATCCGCAATAAATCTCGACGCTTTGTTGGGGTCTCTGTAGAAAGCAAAACTGAACGATGGATCATCCGCAAAATTTTTGTTGATCGATTGCTGAAAAGCGTTTATTAGCAACCGGCGCTCAGTCGTTGTGGCCTTCACATCGGTGAGCATTTCAATCACCGGCATTATCTGAGACGGCGATTGAATATTCTCGATCCACGGCAAAATAAAGAGCCCCCGAACGCCCTCTTTGATCTCCGTCGGAGTGAAAGCTTCGTTGACAACTGATGCGACAGACGTATACAGATCATCAACAACGTAGGACATTGCCTCGTCACAGGCAACTGACTTCAATCCAAGATCACCGCCTATTTGAAAGACAAGTTGCCGGGCCCGCATCCTGTCGTCCGCCAAAATGTCGTGAATAGCGCGGGCCTTTAGCGAAAGCGAATCGAGCCGCTGGTCGTAAGCAAGCGTCATATAACCCGACACTGTATCTACAGGGACTGATGCGTAATATACTCTCTGCTTCCGAATTGGATATTTCACATCATCCGCCATCCGCAGGGCCTCGTCTAAGATCTCCCGGCGCCATTCGGGGTCCTTTATCTTTTTTGACTCGACGACCTTGAGAAATGTATCAACCGCCAATTCCGGTGCCGCGAGCCGTGCATCATTTAACAAAGCGACGATCTCGCGCGGGCGTTCGGGGTGGGCGTCGGGGGTCGGCGTGACTGTCAACGTCGTTGCCCCGTCCTTAACAGCCTTCTGAGCGGTTAGAGTCAAGCCGGAGCAGCACAAAATGAGAATAGACAAAAATAGTTTCATAACGTCTATTGCTGAGTCGCCCCCGATCTCGTCAGCTTGGTCTTAGGTGGCATTGGATATTTTCGCTCTGCTTCAACGACGATCTCGGCCATCAATTTAACGGGTTTCAATTTGATCTCGTCCACAACAGAGTCCGTCAATCCTATATTATTCTGAGCAAGCACCTTGAATGTCGGCGCCGCGGACATTGAAATCATTTGCAATGTCAGGAGCACATATTTTCCACGCGCCGGCGTGCCAACCTTGTCTTCAGCGGATGGCGTGGGTAATCGATTGACCATTTTCACAGCAGCCCGGGCCGTCTCAAAACCGGCAGCCTTATCGATCTTAAGTGCCGTCGGCACCACCCCTAGAAAATGCCTAACCGTGTCGGAGCTGGCGTCCTCCTTTTCAATTAGCTTTAACGCCGCCGTAAGCGTCTCGAACGCCTGATCTCGATTCCCGGCCACAGAGAGCGCCGATGCAAGAGTAAGTAGTCCGTCGCTGCGATATCCGTCATTTTGTATTTTGCCTACAATGTAGTCGCAGAATTCAAAATCTTTGAGGCGAATCGCGGCCTTGAGCGCGTCGTGCAGCAGAAACCCGTCGTGGTCGGCAGAAATACCGTCCGCGTCCATCGTAAATCCATTAGCGGTCGGACTCACCTTTAAAATAAGGTCAACCGCCATCTTTAGATCCTTTCGCTCCAGAGCTATTTTTGCCGCCCACGCCCATAGAAAATCACGAAACCCGACGTCCGTCTCGGCCTCTGCTTCGGTAATTATTTGCTGCAGCCTATCATCGCTCGCTTCGATGCGAGCATAGGCGTCGTTTCTGGCACGGTTACTTTGATTTTGATTTAGCCGATTGTCCAGAATGACAAACATTGCCTGTGCCTCTACGAATAATGGCGGTATCGAGTCCTGAATAAGCGGCAACGCATCTTTTAACATTCGCAAAACAAAGCGTGCCGTCGGGCCCGTGTCCGGATCGCCTATCTGCCTGCGGCTACGCTCGATAACAAACCTGAGATATCGCACTTTTAGTTCCGCGGGTGTCGTCGCTGCGACGTAGTTACTTCTCAGAAAGTCGAGCAACAGCGAAAACTTCGAAGTGTCCTGCGTCCTCTCAAAATACCCCAACAGAGCTTCGAGGACCTTGTTAGCTGCAACAGGGTCCCGGTCCCGAAGTTGGTTATATATGGTTAGGACATAATCCGAAACATTGCCCGCAGCTATCTTGGCGGCAGTGCGGCTGGCGATCACCCCGGGATCGGTACCGCTGTCGAGTTCGTTGATATCGGCCACGGACGTGTCGGCCTGTGGCATGTATTTCTTCAACACCTTCGCTGCAAAATCCGGCGATCTCTGCCGGAAAACTGCGAGGATCTGATTCTTAAATCTATCCGCGCTCACCGCGGGAATCTCCACAGGGCTATTCGCAATATCCTCAAAAAAATCGATCGCCATCGATTCTGCCGAATCGAATTCATCCCGAACGTCATTGCCGAAAATAAACCTGACGATCTCCAGTCTCGCTGTACACCTCATCGAGGCATCTTCGAGACCCTTGATGTCGTTTTTCAACATCAACAGATGCCGGGCCCGCTGGAGATTCTGATAGTCGCTTTCTTCTTTTGTGGCAGCGGCGTCACGCCGCTGTTCTGGGGTTGGTGCTTGTTTGGGATTTTGGGCTTGAGATAAGCCGGCAAAGATCAGGACGGTCAAACACCAGCCCACAAGCGGTAGGAATTGCTTAATTACTGACTTCCCCGGCTCAAATATCCCTCTGCGCATGGTGGGTGCCCTCCAGAAAAGGAATTCCAAAATTTCGTCCACGTTAACATGAATTGGCGTCTTTTACAATATTTTGTTAAAGTCTTGAGTTTCGCGCGCGAGAGTGAACAACGCTCCTTATATAAACAGGTATTAATACAATGACTAATCTCGAAACATATTTATCCAAATTTACTGAGACCGAGTGGCTTGAGGCCGTCGACGCACTGCTGCCGTGCATTCATGAAGTTGACCGCAACGCGGTTCAGATCTGGTTTCGCTTTTATCCGCTGAGCTTAAAACAATTCATCGACACCGCTGAGGATCGCGATGCAACTTTGCATGGCATCGCGATGCAGGGCGATTTTGAGTTGAAAGACCAGATCGATACTTCGCACCGATTTCTCTACGGCCACCGCTTTTGGCCGACGGTCAAACGCAAGATCGAGAAAGAGATCGAGGAATACAACGGCGGCGAACCCGGTCTCGTCGAGGTAATAAAGAGTGTCGCCATGCGGGCTGCGGAAAAGCTCAAAGTCGAGCGGCCGCTGGTCAACGCCATCTCCGCCGTCGGCGTGATGACGCTCAATCAGGTCGGCATCGAGGCATTTAAGGCCGCGTCGGGCGAGGTCGAAAAACCATCGGGAATAATGGCAAAGCCGCCGGCCGCCATCGTTGCCGCCCGCGTAACTGACGATTCGCAAGGGCTGTTTGGATTTCTCAAGACGATCAATAAAAAATTCTCGGTCAATTATATCGCCCCGTTCGCTACGGGGAAGTTCCCTGTCATGAATGAGCAGGAGATAGCCTCGGCGTCGGCAAATGACCGGTCGCAAAATTGGCAGGAGATGGACAGCCGCTGTTGGGAAGGCCCGGTCCCGGTCGAATGCACCGCCGCATCGTGTGGCACGTGCTGGGTCGGCGTCATCGGCGGCCAGGAAAAAATGGACGACGTTAAGCCCCGCGAACGCCGCCAGATGAAGGTTTTTGGCTACAACCAGCCCGACGACGCCAAACCGTTCATGCGTCTCGCCTGCCAGGCCCGCGCTGTCGGCAACGTAACGCTCGTCATCCCGCCTTGGAACGCAGTATTTGGCAAAAAGGTCTACAACAACGTCGAAGAAGTCACCCTCGAACCGGCAACCACCTCGGCCAAAGTCCTCCGCGAAACCATCGCCTCCGCCGCCGCGGGCGAATAAAGCATTTTTGCCACAGATGGACACAGATAAAAACAGATAAGATCATAGGTTATTTTTTCAGATTCTATTCTTGTCCGCCTTTATCTGAGTGCATCTGTGGCTAATTTTCCTTTTCCACTCTCCCCTCTCCACTCTCCTCGGTGAATGTACGCTACCGTACTGATGAATTAATCAATTTGGGGTCAAATATATATTAAGGCTTCCCGCGCATAGATGACGCGGGAAATTTATCCAGATTGGAACCGGATATTGTCCGATTTCGAAATGGCGCTGCCCCAAAATTTATTATGGTGACTGCCCTAAAACCAGTTCGATCTTTAACTAATGTCGAGACCGCTTATCTCCCGGCCCGCTCGAGCGACGTTATCCACGGAGCGGCGACGCTGATAAATCGCGATCTCAGCCTGCTCGAGTTTTTCAGGCGCGTGTTGGATGAGGCCCGTGATGAGTCGCAGCCGCTGCTCGAACGCCTCAAATTCCTCGCAATATTATCGTCAAACCTCGATGAGTTTTTTATGATCCGGGTTTCCGGGCTGATGGAAAAGCTCGGCACGCGTGTCGAGGTTTCGCCCGACGGCTATACGCGGCCCGATTTGCTGGCTGAGATCAAGGTCCGCGTGACGGAGTTGATCGAGCAGCAAATGGAATGCCTTCAACACGGCGTTATTCCCGCTCTTTCCCGCAGCGGCATCGAACTGGCCCGATATGCAGACCTATCCGAATCGGAAAAATTGTCGGTCGACAAATACTTTAAGAAATGCGTTTACCCGACGCTCACCCCGCAGGCCGTCGACCCCACGCACCCGTTCCCGTATATATCGGGCGGCAGCATCAATCTTGCTCTTATCGTCAAACCGAAATTAAACAAGCGCGTCGCCCGCGCAATGCAAAATTTTACCGATGAGTTCTTTGTCCGCATAAAAATTCCCCAGTTTGTCGAGCGTTTTGTTCATGTTTCTGGCAGCGATAGCAAGTGGGTTTTGATCGAAGACATCGTAGCGGCAAATGTCGGGATGTTTGCGCCGGATGCTGAGCCTGACGGGGTCTATCCGTTCCGCATTACACGTGACGCCGATGTCGATCTCCGCGAGGCCGAGGCGGACGATCTGCTCCAAATGATGGAGGAAAACCTTAAACAAAGGCGTTTCGGCGATGTCGTCCGGCTCGAAGTTACGCACCGGATGCCGCCCGAAATGGTCGAATATCTTGTAAATTCGCTCGAAATAACGGAAAACGAGGTTTACACGATCGACGGCCCGATGAATATAGTTGACGCTTTTGAAATAGCCGACATCAACCGGCCGGACCTCAAGGACAAGCCGCTCAGAACCGTCAAACCCGCCGCTTTCGAGACCGGCGAATCGATGTTTGACATTATCCGCCACGGCGATGTTCTGCTGCACCATCCGTATGTTCCATACAGCATTATCACCGATTTTATCGGCGAAGCGGTGGCCGACCCCGACGTTTTGGCGATCAAGATGTGCCTCTACCGTATTGGTGCCGATTCGCCGATCGCTCCGCTCCTGATCGAGGCGAGCCAGGCCGGCAAGCAGGTGACCGCTCTCATTGAGATAAAAGCGCGTTTTGACGAGGCAAATAATATCGAGTGGGGCAAGCGTCTCGAGGAGGCGGGTGTCCATGTCGTTTACGGCCTGTTGGGTCTCAAAACCCACGCCAAGACGACGCTTGTGATCCGGCGTGAGGGTGGCGGGCTTCGTCGTTATGTCCATCTCGCGACGGGCAATTACAACCCCGCGACATCGACAGTTTACACCGATCTCGGACTTCTGACAGTGGATAAAGAGATCGGCGAGGACGCGACCGAGCTGTTCAATTATCTTACGGTTTACTCACAGCCCGATTCGTTTAATAAGCTGTTGGTCGCCCCGATAAATCTGCGCCAACGAATGGTCGAGCTTATAATGCGCGAAGCCGAAAATGCCCGCAACGGAATGCCGGCCCGGATCATCGCCAAGATAAACCGTCTCGCCGACGCCGCGATCGTCCAAAAGCTTTACGAAGCGTCGCAGGCCGGCGTCCAGATTGACCTCATCGTACGCGGCGTATGCACGCTGCGGCCGGGCGTGCCGGGCCTGTCGGAAAATATCCGTGTCCGCAGCGTCGTCGGACGCCTGCTCGAACACAGCCGTGTTTACTACTTTGAAAATGGCGGAGTGGGCGAGATATTTATGGGCAGCTCGGACTGGATGCCGCGAAATCTCGACCGCCGGGTCGAGGTGCTGACGCCGGTCGAAGACAGCAGGCTCAAACACTATCTTAAGGATGAATATTTGGACGCCTATCTGCGTGACAACGTAAAGGCCCGCGAATTAAACCGCGACGGTCGTTACGAAACGATTACGGCGGCGGAAAACGCCGAGCCGTTCAATTGCCAGATCGCGTTTCAAGATTCGAACAACATCGTCGATTTTGAGCGTTCGTAAAAGTTTTTTTTGGTAACGAGGAGATTATGCCTAATTCACAAATTTTTAAGAAAACAGTCTTACTTATATCGCCGCTATTGCTGGCCGCGTCGATCTTCGCTCAAAAAGATAAGGATGACGATAAAAAGCTTCAGCCAAACACCGGAACGCCAATAATGTGGGAATCGGTTAAGGTTGCCGAGCGGGATCTTATGCTTGGCCCGGGCGGAACGGAAAAGCAGCCCGATCTGAGCAGTATGACCTTTGTCGGCGACAAAGCGGGCGGTCATTCCGTTAAATACGACATCAAGGACGGCGCCGGGCGTAAGTGGGTGGCAAAAGTCGGCGACGAGGCCCGCTCCGAGACCGCCGCCGTCCGCCTGTTATGGGCTCTGGGATACAAGACCGAGATCAACTACCTGGTGCCCAAAATGACGATTCCCGGCAAAGGCGAGCTCACGAATGTGAGGCTCGAGGCCCGGGGCGATAAAGTGAAACGCGAAGGCCCCTGGGAATGGAGCAAGAATCCGTTTGTCGGAACGAAAGAATTTCAAGGCCTAAAGATCATGATGGCTTTCTTTAACAACTGGGATATGAAGCAGGCGAATAACGTCATTTTAAGAAACGGTGATTATCGCGAATATGTCATCAGTGATCTCGGCGCGAGCTTCGGCAAGAGCGGAGGGGTCGCACTGCCGTTGTTTTGGCGTATCGGACGCAGCCGTGATATGCCCGAGCAGTATGAGGAATCCGACTTTATTAAAAACGTGAAGAGCGGAAAGGTCAGCTTCTCTTTTAAGGGAAAGAATACAGACCTTCTTGGGGATATTACGAAAGCAGACGGACGATGGCTGGCCGATCTGTTAATGCAGTTGACCGACAAACAGATCGACGACGCCTTTCGCTCCGCCAGCTATTCGGACGCGGAAATCGCCTTGCTCACTCAGAGCGTCAAGGCCCGGATCAGGGCGTTAGACCTCGCGACGCGATAATAAAGGAGATCAATAAAATGCTCAGGTTAAAACGAATATATCAAACCGCATGGCTATTGGCGGCTTTTGCCCTGCTGGTTAGCGGGGCTGCTGCTCAAAAGAGAGCGGACATGGGCGGCCGTGCCGGAAACGCCGTGCTATGGGAGAGCGTGAATATAAAAAAACAGGACCTTTTCCTCGGCCCCGGCGGCTCGGAAATGAAGCCCGATACCAGCCGGATCTCATTTATTAGTGAGCAAAAGGGTGGATACTCGAAAAAATACAAGATCAAAGACGCAAATGGCTCCACCTGGATTGCAAAGGTCGGTCTTGAGTCTCAGTCCGAAACCGCCGCCGTCCGGCTACTATCTGCCATCGGCTATAAAACCGAGATCGTATATCTCGTTCCCTGGCTTAACATCCCCGGCAAAGGTAATTTTTCAAACGTCCGTCTCGAAGCCCGCCCCGACGATGTAAAACGCGAGGGCGAATGGAAATGGGGCGACAACCCCTTTGAAGAAACCAGGGAATATCAGGGCCTGAAGATAATGATGGCGTTTTTAAACAACTGGGATATGAAAAAAGCGAACAATGTGATCCTCAAAAAAAGCGGCGAACGCTATTATGCGATCAGCGATCTCGGAGCAACCTTTGGAAAGACCGGAAGCAATCCGCTGCCTTTGTTTTGGCGGATAGGCCGCAGCAGAAATAACCCGGAGGACTACAGCAGGGCAAAATTTGTCAAAGGAACCTCAAATAACAAGGTCAAGTTCGTCTTTAACGGTAAAAATCGAAGCCAGATGGGCGACATGACCCTGTCGGACGTTCGCTGGCTCGCCGATCTCCTTATCCAGCTTAGCGACCAGCAGATCAGGGATGCGTTTCGGGCGGCAAACTACTCGCAGCACGACATCGATTTGCTCACCCACACCGTTCAATACCGCATTGCCGAGCTTGATCGCGCGGCGCTAGGCCGACGGGTAGCGGGAAAATGAAAAATAATCGAGCGCCGCTCGCACTAATAATAACTCTTGCGGTGGCCGTTATTGCGATTTCGGCAATAGCGGCGTTTGCATTCGCACCGGCCAATGTTCAAACCAGAGGACAGGCCAACCGTGCGGCAGAGGCCAATGCGAACTCAAACCCATTTGTGCAAGCCGCGACATCGCCTGAGCCGGTCGAGGCGAAGCCGTCGGAATTGCTTGAGACATTTCAGATCGTCACGCGGCTTTTTTTGGCGGTGCTTTTATCAGGAATTTTAGCCTTTCGCCCGCGAAAAAACGTCCCGCTGTTCCGCCGAAGCCTTTTTGTGTCGCAAACACAGATCCTGCTCGCGGTCGTCGCCGCTGCCTTAATGCTGATTGTCGGCGACAATACGGCCCGCGCCTTTGCGATCTTTGCGGCGGTGTCGCTGGTCCGTTTTCGAACAAACATCCGTGACCCAAAGGAGATCACCGTTCTGCTGATCAGTCTTGCTCTCGGTCTGGCCGCCGGCGTCGGACGCTGGGATCTCGGCATAGCGTTATGTTTATTTGCTCTCGGGCTGCTATGGCTGCTTGAGTTCAGAGAGTCGGACCAGACATTCCGTTCAATGGAGTTGACGGTCAAAACGCGTTCGCCCGATCAAACCCAGGAGATTCTGAAAAAGATTTTTAAGCGACTCCGCATCGACGCTGAGGTACGAGAGATCGTGCCCATCGACGAAGAGAAAGTGATCGGCTCGATCACCTACTATCTAAATCTCCGTATTAATCTCACTACAGATGAACTAAGTGACCGAATCCTAAGCGCCGATCCGGATAACACCGAGGGAATACAATGGGCCAAATCCAAGAGCGCGGCGGATATCTATCAGTAACTATTTCTAAAAATTAACAGACAAAAAAGCGGCCGCAAGGCCGCTCTATTTCCCTGAAATTTCAGTTGTATTACGGAACAGTTACTTTCACCGCGGTGACGCTGGCCGTTTGACTAGCGGGGGCGGCGGTCTTCTGAGCGGCAATTTTCGAGGCGTAATCGACGACGAAATCCTTTGCCTTTTCATGCCCGCCCGAGGTGTAGAAATCGTAGTTCTCCATCTCCCTGAAAACCTGGTCATAGTTCCAGCCGTTTTTTGTGAAACGATACAGGGCAGCCATGTCGCCCGTCCGGTGACGGCCGCCGGCACAGTGGACGTAAAAGACGCCTGTAGCTTTGTCATCGATGGTCTTGAGAAACGCGGCAACGTTTTCGTCCGTCGGATAGCCCTTGTCAACGATCGGAATGTTGATGTATTTCAGACCGGCGGCCTCGACCGCGGCCTGCTCATCCCTGGAATCCTCCGTCAGGTCGATGACCGTGTTGATACCGAGGGCCTTTAACGCCGGAAAGTCCTTGTCCTTTGGCTTGGCACCGCGATAAAAATTGTCATCCATCTTGCCGAAATTCGAAATCTTAATTCCGGGAAAATCCTTACTTGGGGATGTCTGGGAAAAACCTGCCGTTGCAAAGGTCAGAACGACCAAACACGAGGATGTTAATGCAAACAAAATCTTTTTGCTCATACTCTCTCCATTTGACCAGATTTATGCTCACAAATAGAGCCTCCGGTCGAAAAAATAATTTATCAATTACTGTAAACTATCGGGAAATAAGTAGAGCAGCGAAACCGTTCGCTCATATTCGTATCCGACAAAGTTTAGATGAAGGACTGTATATTTAGTTGCCAACTAATTATCGTCTTAATCCTAAATCTTCTATTTCATGCTGTAATTATACCAAATCCGAAGCCAATTTAATAGGCCGCGAAAGGCAATTTCGATTTGAAACTGCGTCCCCGGCGACCTATGCGTTAAAATGTCTCCGTGCCAGAAGAACATAAACCCTTTCCCCCGGTCGCGCTCGTCCTCATCGCCGTTCTGCTATGGAGCACCGGCGGGATGTTTATCAAGCTCGCAACAAACCTCGACGCGTATCAGGTAACCTTTTTTCGCTCGCTGCTCGCGGGAATTACGGTGCTGGTGATCACGCGACGTAACGGCCTGCGGATCAATATGTTCGGTGTCATGGCATCCGTCATCTACGCGGTGCTGCTGTTTCTCTTCGTCTGGGCGACCAAGCACACGACCGCCGCGAACGCCATCTTTCTCCAGTACACCGCACCTATATATATATTGATACTCGCTCCGTTCGTCATCGGCGAAAAGTTTCACCTGCGTGATCTCGCGACCGTCGTGTGCTGCATCGCGGGAATGTCGCTATTTTTTGTCGGCGACCTGACGATCGGCGATTACGAAGGCAACATCGCCGCGCTTGGCTCGGGCATCTTCCTCGGTCTTTACATCATGCTGCTCAAACACCCGCGGGCCATCGGCATGAACTCCGTCATCACCGTCATCTACGGCAATTTCCTGCTCGCTTTGCTTACGCTTCCCTCTGGTATCGCCGCCTTCCCGACCGCGACGTGGCGGGACTACGCGGCCGTTGGGTTTCTCGGCGTTTTCCAGATCGGAATTTCGTATATCTTATTTATTAAGGGCGTGACCGGCGGCACACGTCCGCTCGACGCGTCGATAATCGGCTTTATCGAACCGCTCCTAAATCCTGTCTGGGTCTTCCTCTTCGTCGGCGAACAGCCGTCTAAATGGGCTCTCCTCGGCGGAGCGATCATCATAGTGACCGTGGTTGTTCATACGCTGATTCAGTACCGCAACAAACCCGCGACGCTTCAACCGTTAGCCTAAAAGCCGCGTCCAGGCACGGTGATATTTGGTGAGGCGTTCCAGATCTCGTTCGGTCAGGCGGTCGAGCCGGCGAATGTCCATGTTGTCTTCGAGATCGGCGATCTTTACCTCGCGTGCCACATCATTTGAAACCGAACAGCCGATAAAGTCTTCGTAACTCTCGCCCTCGCGTTTTGTGACGCAATCAAGCGCGGCAATTATCTCCTCGCCAAAGCCCTCGCTCCGCAGCCGCTCAAACGTCCAACCGTCGCAGTCCTCGACCACATCATGCAGCACCGCCACGATCTTGGCGTTCTCCGAACGAACATTGCCCATCATCCGCATCGGATGCCCAATATAAGGCTTCCCCGCCCGGTCAAACTGCCCCGCATGTGCCTCCGTCGCTATCGCTATCGCTTTCTGAAGAGTTGCCAGATTAACAGTTTCGACCTCTCTCTTTCCATGGACCTATAGTTACTTTTAATTACTCTTTTGACTGGCCTGCAATAGCCCCGATAAGTGCTCCGATTACAGCACCGCCGATCACTCCAATTATTAGGCCCGTAACGGTGTTGAAAAGGGGG
>JANYIL010000083.1 GCA_025362075.1 Chloracidobacterium sp. | reverse complement strand
GACTGCCGTCGTCGACGAAGAAGATGACATAATCCTCGTCAAGCTTTTCGATATAGACCTCGGGCGAGACATAGATCGGGTCCTCGGACGAATAACGGCGTCCGGGAAAGGGGTCGAGTTCGCGTACCTTTTCGAGCTCCTTATCGAGCGTGTGGATGTCGACACCGGTCGCCTTTGCCAGATGCTGGAGGCGATGCGGCACGAGATCTTCCAGATGATCGATCACAAGTCGGGCGGCCAGGCTTTCGCCTTCGCCTGTAGCCTTGAGCTGTGCGAGAAGGCATTCATTGACATTCAACGCTCCGCAGCCGACCGGGTCAAGCTGCATCACGGTCTGCCGTGCCTCTTCCGCTGTTTCCAGGCTGCACTCGCTCGCCTCGGCGATCTCGTCGAGGGTCGCCGAAAAACGGCCCTCTTCGTCGAGATTACCGATGATCTGGACTGCTGCTTCCCCATGCTGAGCGTTCAGACTGAGGAGATTTAGCTGCCATTCCAGATGCTCACTCAGATTCGGCGAATGAGTCAAAAATTGCTCAAAGCTCGGAGCATCATCTTTGTATTCGATCTCCTGCGTGCGATATCCCGGGTCGAGATAATCCTGAAATTCGCGACCGTAATCGATCTCGTCAAAGGCGTCCGACGATTCTGTGTGGGTCTCGGCGTCACCGGCGTCGGTCTCGCCAACGACGGTCGAATCAAACCCGTTTTCCGACGGGGCGCCTGCGTCAAACGCCTCGTACTCGGCCATCGACTGACCAACCTCGATCATTGTGTCGGAGGTCGGGTCGTTGCCATTTTCAAACTCGGCGTCGCGGCCATCGGAATTTTGATCGAGGATGTTATCCGCGATCTCCTGCATCTCGTCGCCGGGCTGGACCTCTTCGAGGATCGGATTGACGACCATTTCCTGCTCGACCAGCTCAGCCAGTTCGAGCGAGGTCATCTGCAGCATCTCGATGCGTTGCCGTAATTGCGGCGTAAGCACCATTTTTTGCTGGAGTTGGTGAGTGAGTCTTAAGGACGACATATCCGAGCGGTTCAGGAACAGATAGTCAGAGCTATCGTTACGCAAATACTGTTCCTAAGAGAATTATACCGATTATTAATGGAAAATGGGAAATCCGTAGAGCCTATAAAGCGAATCTTTCGCCTAAATATAATCGGCGTACGTCAGCATCCTCAACCAATTCCGCCGGCTTGCCGGATCGCAATATTCGGCCCTCGGACATGATGTATGCCCGGTCGGTGATACCGAGCGTTTCGCGGACATTGTGGTCGGTGATGAGGATGCCGATGCCCTGTTTTTTGAGGTACAGGATGATCTCGCGAATGTCGTCGATCGCAAGCGGGTCGATGCCGGCGAATGGTTCATCTAGAAGAATGAATTCAGGCTCGGTCGCGAGACATCGGGCGATCTCGACACGTCGGCGTTCACCCCCTGAAAGGGCGTCGCCGCGGACCTTTCGAACGTGCGAGACGCCAAACTCTTCGAGCAGTTCGTCGAGCCGCGTAAACCGCTCGCCACGCGGCATTTTCATAGTCTCGAGTACGGCGAGGATATTTTGCTCGGCGGTCAGCTTGCGAAAGATCGACGGCTCCTGAGGCAGATAGCCGAGGCCGAGCCGGGCGCGAAGATAGACCGGGAGCGTCGTGACGTCGCGTTCGTTAAGGAGGATTTGGCCTGTTTCGGTCGGTTCGAGGCCGACTAGCATGTAGAATGTCGTGGTTTTGCCCGCGCCGTTGGCTCCCAAAAGCCCGACGACCTCGCCCTTTTGTACGTCAAGGCTGACATCGTCAACGACGCGGCGCCGGCCATAGGTTTTTTGCAGATCGCGGCCCGCGAGCATGCCCTGTCCGGGTTGTCCGGCGTGGCCATTTGTCTGCTCGATACCGGTTGTGCCGTTATTCTTGGACATGAGTCAGGGTTTCTTGTCGTTGACCTTGTAGACGGTTCGGATGCGGCCCGAGTTGTTTTGTTTTGTCTTGCCCTCGCTTATAACGCGATTTTCGCGCATCATAAAGGTAAGTTCGCCCGCCTGTGACGATCCGTTCGCCGCATCGGATATCGACGCCGGATCGCCCTTGAGCACGGCAACCTCGTCACTTGAGGAATATTGTACCCAATTTCCGGTAGCACGTCGTCCGGGCTGGGTTATAACGACGCCGGTTTCGGCGACGGTTTTTGAAAGCTCGTTGTTTTCGTCGAGATAGACGTCTGCCGACGCCGATGTAAGGCGGTCGGTTCCCTGCCGGATATCGACGTTTTCCCGATATTGGATGACCCGGGTATTTTTGTCATAAACCATCGATTTGGCGGATGCGGAGACGGGGACGGTGTTCGACGTGCCTTTTTGCTTTTGTTTTGCGTTGTAGACGACGCTCTGGACGTTGCCGTCGGCCAAAAATTTGCCATCCTTCTGGCTTATCTTAAGACGGTCGCCACGGACATAATTGCTATCCTGCCAACCTCGAGCATTACCGGTAAACACGGCGGTCTCGGCTTCCTGGTCGAATTCGGCCGCATCGGCCGTCACAAATACCGGTTTGTCAGAGGATGCAAATGGGGCCGCGTTTTTTATCTGTTTTCGGCTGTAATAGGTCGTACTGACGGCCCCGCGAAGATACGATTTGTTGGCCCGTCGGTCGAGGTCGATTTCGCGTGCCTTTGAGCGTCCCTGGCCGTCCCACACGGTCGGATCACCGCCACGAAGCCGCATCATTTCATCGACGGCGGTAAATGAGAATTGCGAAGCTATCGCATTGCGGTCAAGCTCGTTGAATTTAGAATTGCCAGTCGCGTCCATCCGGTCGACATCCTGAGTTTCGGCATTAAACGACGCATCGAGCTGATCGGCAAGCAGCGTTGAAGTGCCGCGTTTTGCCGACGGAATGGTCGGCACGCGGACGGTCTTGGTCTTACGTGCGCCGAGGCAGTGTTTCGCGTTGTTGCCCGTCGGGTAAAACTCGCAGTCAAACCTGGGAGCGTCGATCGTGGTGACGTAATTTGCGACGGTCGGATTTAGCGGTTGGACCACGACCTCGGCATTGCCGACCGCGGCGGCGGTGCGAATATTTTTACCGTCGCCGTAAAACGTCGTCGTAACCGCGTCGGCCGTCACCGTTTTATTGGCAGCCTGCGGCCCGTAGTTGACGGCGTCAAGCTTGATCGTCGTGCGTCCGTCGGTACGGAGTTTGTCGATCAGCCCTTTGTCCCTAAACAAGACGCCTACGCCGCGACCGGCGGAGAATTTTACGAGCGACACTTTCTTGCCGTCTGTCGGGGTGATCTCTGCTGTGCTCTGACCGATAGCATTGGCATTGACCAACTGACGAGCATCATTAAAGTCAGCGTTTAACTCGGGTGCCGTTACCGTCGTCGTCTGCGTATCGGTGACCTTGCGGGCATAGGCGTTGCCGCGAACCACCGCCGTCTTTACCTTTCGATCGGCAAAAAGGTCGGCATTTAGCGTGTCGCCTTTGAGATAGTCGTCGCCCTGTGTGATCTCGATGTTGCCGGTCAAAGCGAGCTTTAACGACGTTTGTTCATAGATCGCTTCGGACGATTTAATATCCGTTGTCTTATCCTTGTCGGCGATAACGATATGCGATCCTTTCTTTAACTCGAAGCGGTCGGCGTCCTTGTCGTAGAGCGCGTAGCCAGAATCGATCTTTGTTGGCGCGACCCCGCTTTCGGCGGAGGTTATGTGAACATCATCAACCAGCTCGAACTGTTTTAGCTGGGCAGCCGAAGCGTTGTCCTGCGACTTTGTCTTGT
>JANYIL010000059.1 GCA_025362075.1 Chloracidobacterium sp. | reverse complement strand
CTGCTTTATGAGTTCAAAGAGGATCTCAATAAATATCTTGCGAGACGGGGAGGTTCGATGCGGACGTTGAAAGACCTGATCGCCTTTAACGACGAGAACGCCAACAAAGAGCTTCCGTATTTTGGCCAGGAGATCTTTATCCAGGCTCAGGAAAAGGGCGATCAGGTCTTTCAACGTCCGCATCGAACCTCCCCGTCTCGCAAGATATTTATTGAGATCCTCTTTGAACTCATAAAGCAGCACTTCAAACTCAGCGTCGCCAAAATTAGTCAGCTTCGGAAAGGTTACATCGACGAGCGTCGCCCCGCCGTCTTTCAACACCTTTAGATGAGGCTGGATGAGTTTATCGACCTTATCGTTCTTACCAAAATACTGTCGTCCGACGCCGATCCGCATTCCCTTGAGGCCGTCTTTTTTTAAGAATTGAGTATAATCTTTTTTCTCTTTAGCGGCCTGTGCGGTGATCGGATCAGTGGGATCGGCACCGGCCAAAACCGTTAGCAAAGCGGCCGCGTCCGCAACCGTCCGGCACATCGGCCCCGCCGTGTCCTGGCTGTGAGCGATCGGGATCACACCGGACCGTGACACCAATCCCAGCGTCGGCTTAATGCCCACGATGCCGCAGGTCGACGACGGACAAATGATCGAGCCGTCCGTCTCAGTACCGACTGCGATAGCAGCGAGACTCGCCGCAATTGCCGAGCCTGATCCCGAAGACGAGCCGCACGGGTTGCGGTCGAGGATGTACGGATTGTGCGTCTGGCCGCCGCGGCCGGACCATCCGCTGGATGATTTGGATGAGCGGAAATTGGCCCATTCGGACAGATTCGTTTTCCCTAAGATCACCGCCCCGGCTTCGCGGAGCTGCCTGACCAAAAAGGCGTCCTGCTTAGGCGTCGGAGCATCGTACAGGGCAAGGCTGCCCGCCGTCGTATGCATCTTGTCGGCGGTATCGATGTTGTCTTTTAACAACACTGGAATTCCGTGCAGCGGACCGCGCACTTTGCCGGCCTTTCGCTCGGCATCGCAACGGTCGGCGATCGCGAGTGCATCGGGATTGAGTTCGATGACCGAATTCAGCCTTTTATCGATGTTGGCGATACGGGCAAGATAGCCCTCGGCGATCTTACGCGCGGTCGTCTGGCCGGACGCCATCGCCGCTTGCAGGCCGGTGACGGTCGCCTCTTCCAAAGCTACGTCCTGAGCCCCCGCCGATGCTACCCTGGTTCCGATAAGTGCCGCCGCACCCGCCGCTGCCGAAGCTTTCAGAAATCCACGTCGATCGATCATGTCATTTTACCCTCACTTTTTAGGCGGATTATAGCAGAGATTTAGCGACATACACGGTCTAAATGAGTGTCGCGGCCAATTTCGGCTATACTTATCTCCAATGGACGCCAATAAAGCAGAAATATCGCCGCCAAAACTGATCACGGCCCTACGCGGCTTTAATCTTTTGCCCGCGATCGTATTTTTGCCGACACGGCGGCGGTGCGACGAAGCGGCGTCCGAGGTTGCTGCCGATAAATCCCAGCGTACCGACGCGGAGCGTCAGTCACGGCGCTCGGAGATCTTTGAGGAGTTTGCAGGCGAATTTCCTGAGGTCCGCGATCATAAACATGCCAGCGTGATCGTCCGGTCAGGTGTCGCGGCACATCACGCCGGACATATCCCGTCGTGGAAACTGCTCATCGAAAAGATGATGTCCGGCGGATTGCTTAACGCCCTATTCGCGACATCGACGGTCGCCGCCGGGGTTGATTTCCCGGCGCGAACCGTTGTGATTACCAATGCCGACACGCGCGGCAACGACGGCTGGCGGGCGTTGACCGCCAGCGAGCTGCAACAAATGACCGGACGTGCCGGGCGGCGTGGACGCGATAATGTTGGCTTTGTAGTGTTAGCACCCGGGCAATTTCAAAACCCGAAAAAGATCGCAGAATTGCTAAAAGCTCCGCCGGACCCGCTCGAAAGCCGGTTTCGTGCGACCTATACCAGCTTGCTAAATCTGCTGGATGCGTTTGGCAATTTTGAACAGGTCCGCGAAATAGCCGAAAAGAGCTTTGCCTTTCGTGAGAGCCGACGCGCCATGGCCGACAGCAGGCTCACCGATGGGGCCGAACTGCTCAGCGACAGGATATGGGAGCCGTTCGAACGCCGTGCCCAGGTGCTCGATCATTTCGGCTACATAAATCTCGCCTCCGAAACCGTCACGACAAGCGGTAAATGGCTCGCTGACCTCCGCATCGACCGGCCGCTGCTCGTCGGCGAGGCCTTGAAGCAAGGCGTTTTTAACGATCTAACAATCCCGCACGCTGCCGCCCTTATGGCGTCGGTTGCGTCGGATGCCGACCGCAGCTACGGCGAAATGCGTGCTTCACGGACAATGACCGACATACTCGCCGATTTCGAAGATTTGGTCATTAAAGTTTCTAATATCGAGTCGAAGAACGGAGTCGAGCCCTCGGAGGAAATCAATTATTCCGCCGCCGCCGCCGCCGAGCGTTGGACAGGCGGGATGGAGTGGGGCGAACTTGTCGACCGAACCCGGGCTGAGGAAGGCGATCTTGTCCGCCTGCTTTCCCGCACCGGTGAAGCCCTGCGTCAACTCGCAAACTTGAGGGAATCTAATCCTGCTGCCGCTGCTATCGCATTAGCCGCGTCCGATGCGATCCTTCGCGAACCCGTGCGGTAGGTCACATCGGCTTGATCATCTCATGTTGACTCAAACGCTCGTAAAATCCACGATTGGCGAAAAACTTCATCGCCGTATCCAGCGATTTGTCGATGTTAATGACCTGCAGCGAGTATCCGTCGGCCGTTGCGGCCTGCATTTTTTGGACAAGCATTGTTCCGATACCTCGATTTCGAAATCCTTCGTCGACAGCAATCTGTGCAACACGGCCAAAATTGGCGGAGAAGACAATATAACCAACACATCTACCGTCGACAAACGCTCCTAATATCCGTTTCATCGCCATGCTTCGCTGTATCGCCGCGACCGAGTTTTGCCACGACGGTTTGCCGTCCCAAAATGTTGTGAGTAATTCCCAATTCGGCTCGATGATCTCTCGAATTTCTGCTGTTTGACGGAGATCGCGACGGACCGTGATCCGGCGATCGCATTGGTGGAGGGCCAATGTGCGGACAGCGCGGAAACCCAGCTTTTCATACAGACGAATTGCCCTGTCATTGGTTGTTATTACCTCCAATAGAAATTGCTCAGCGCCATTCGCCGCAAAAACCGGCAGCATCATTTCAAACATCGCTCCGCTTATACCCTGTCTCCTGTAACGCGGGATCACGCCTGTACCGGCATCATAGACTGTCGCCATGCCTTCCCATTCGCCAAAACCATTGAGTGAAAAACCAACGAGCCTGTCGCCTTCGAGACATCCGACGGATCGTTCCAGATCAACGGCATTCAAAATAATATGATTTCGAAACTGTTTTTCGGTTAGCGCAAATGGAAAAACATAATCGGAAAAAGCCTCGATAAACGCCGTATACAGCGTCGAAAAGCATTTGCTGTTCAGGAACAGGCAATGCCTGGAATTGGTTTCGTTTCCGTTGTCCATTTGATAGAATGAGAAGTTGGTACGAAGGCGCAAACTAAAAATACGGTAAAGTTTAACAAAAATGCAAGTTCTGCTGGCAAATGAATACGGGTTTTGTTTTGGCGTCGAGCGAGCCGTCGAAATGGTCGAGGAAGCGATCCAGGCCGGACAGACCGTCAGGGCCCTCGGCCCACTTATTCATAACGAGCAGGAAATGCAGCGGCTCGCTCACGAGGGCGTAACGACCATCAGCCAACCGGTTCAGATAGGCCGCAATGAAACCGCCGTCATCCGTGCCCATGGCGTGACTCCCGAAGTTCAGCGTGAACTTGAAGAAAAAGCCGCAAAGGTTGTCGATGCCACCTGCCCCTTCGTTACCCGAGTGCAAAAGCTCGCGGCCCGTGCCGCCGAGCAGGACCGCCACGTCGTCATTGTCGGCAGCCCAGACCATCCCGAGATGATCGGCGTCAAAGGTTATGCTCCGAACCACGCATTTGTGATCGTGGACGAAACCGAGGTCGCAGGTCTACCCCGGCTTCGCAATCCGCTTGTCGTCGCCCAGACGACGATCAAGGCCAAGACCTTTTTCGACACGGCCGAAGCCATTCGTTCCAAGACCGACGACAATGTTCAGATCGTCAACACCATTTGCTCGGCAACCCGCGACCGTCAGGAAGCGGCCCGGGCGCTGGCCGGAATGGTCGATGCCTTTTACATTATCGGCGGACGCCACTCGTCAAACAGCGTCAAGCTGCTCGCCGTATGCAAAGAGCAGTGTGCCAAGAGCTTTCTGATCGAAACCGAAGACGAGATCAACGCAGCCGACTTGATCGGTGTCGAGACCGTGGGCGTCACTGCTGGCGCATCCACGCCAAACTGGCTCATTGAAAAGATAGTAAAACACCTCGAAGTACTTGGCCGCGAGCAAAACGTCGGCTTAAAACCATAAAATTCTTGTCAGAACCGGGAGCGATAGCGACTGGGTTTCTACGTCTCAAATAAATCATTCAGCCACCCGCTACCGCAGGTGGCTCCGACTTATTTCTTCAACCACCCGAACAAAGCGTTGACGGTAATGTCGCGATTGGTTTCGTAGATCGCTTTGGTGAGCGGGATGCCCATTGGGCAGACCTTGATGCAGTTTTGAGCGTTGCCGCAGTTGGTGATGCCGTCGTCGCCCATCAGCCCGTTGAGGCGGTCATCGATGTTGGCTTTGCCGGTCGGGTGCATGTTAAAGAGGTGCGCTTGGGCGATCGCCTGCGGACCGATGTAATTGTCGTCGCCGTATTGCGGGCACGCCTCAAGACAACAGCCGCAGGTCATGCAGCGTGAATATGAGTAGCGTTCCTGGGCGAGTTCATTGGTCACATGCGGCCCAGGACCGAGGTCGTACGTGCCGTCAAGCTCGATCCATGCCTCGACCTGTTTGAGATGGTCGAACATTTTCGAGCGGTCAACCTTGAGGTCACGGACGTTCGGGAATTTCGACATCGGGGCCAGCGTGACCGTATCGCCACCCGATGCCAGCAGCAGGTCGTCGATGAGCGCCGAGCATGATTGCCGCACCTTGCCGTCGATGACCATCGTGCAAATGCCGCAGACCTGTTCGAGACAGCTCATGTCCCAAACCGGCGGAGTCGTCTGTTTGCCCTCGATCGTCACCGGATTTTTGCGAATATCCATGAGCGCCGAGATGACATTGAGATTACGCCGGTACGGTATCTCAAACGTCTCCCAATGCGACGCCGCACCTTCCTTTTCCCGCCGCTGGATCTTGAATTTGATCGACGCAGGCGGATTGTCGAGGCGTTTCTTTTCGATGTGTGCGTTGGTGGTCATAAAATTCAACGACTGGAGTGGCAAGCATCCCTGCTTGCCAGCCGCGTTTAGCGGCTTTGGTTCCGTCTATCTATTTTCTACCTGACAAATCATTCGTGCTTCGCACTCAGGCAAGCAGGGATGCTTACCGCTCCAGTCATTTCTTCTTCCCGGACGAGTAATCCCTCTTTCTCGGCTCGACGAGCGATACATCTACCGGCTCGTAGCTCAGGATCGGGGCCTCTTCGGAATACTCCGCGATCGTCGTCTTCATAAAATTCTCGTCGTCGCGTTCGGGAAAATCCGGTTTGTAATGAGCACCTCGCGATTCGTTGCGATTTAAGGCTCCGAGCGTGATGACGCGGGCGAGATTGAGCATATTCGCAAGCTGGCGCGCATGGGGAACGGCCTGCGTCGCCCATAGGTTCGAATCGTTTATCGAGATATTTTTGAAGCGCTCCTGCAATTCGAGCAGTTTTTCATCGGTCGCTTTGAGCCGGTCGTTGTACCGGACGACGGTGACGTTGTCGGTCATCACCTTGCCCATTTCTTCGTGGAGCTTGTACTGGTTTTCGCCGCCTTCGTTTGCGATGATTCCGTCATTTATGCCCTGCTGCTTTTTGAGTTCGGCGGCGTGGATGCCGTTGGTTTCGGTCGAGCCACGCTCCATATTCTTGGCATAGTCGATCGCCGACGGGGCTGCGACAAAACCGCCGTACACACAGGAAACAAGCGAGTTAGCACCCAAACGGTTTGCTCCGTGGATCGAATAATCACATTCGCCCGCCGCAAATAGCCCCGGAATATTTGTCCGCTGTTCAAAATCGACCCACAATCCGCCCATCGAATAATGGACGCCGGGGAATATCCGCATCGGCACATACCGCGGATCGTCGCCCACGAACATCTCGTAGATCTCAAGTATCGCTCCCAAACGCTCGGTCAAAACGTCAGCCGGGATGTGTGTCAGATCAAGATAGACCTGATTCTCACCGCCGACGCCATGGCCTTCGAGACAGACCTGAAATATCTCACGGGTCGCTATGTCACGCGGGACGAGATTGCCGTAGGCGGGATATTTTTCTTCAAGGAAATACCAGCGCTCGGCATCGGGGATTTCTTTTGGCTTGCGGGCATCTGTCGGGTTTCTCGGAACCCACACGCGCCCGCCTTCGCCTCGGGCGGATTCGCTCATGAGCCTGAGCTTGTCTTCGCCGGGAATCGAGGTCGGGTGGACCTGTATGAATTCGCCGTTGGCGTACCGGGCCCCCTGCTGGTAACACGCCGAGGTTGCGCTGCCGGTGCAGGTCATTGAGTTGGTCGATTTACCAAATATCAGCCCCGGCCCGCCGGTCGCCATTATTACAGCGTCGGCGGCAAAGGACTTAAGCTCAAGCGTTTGCAAATTCATCGCCACGAGGCCGCGACAGACCTGATGATCGTCGAGGACAAGCGAGAGCATCTCCCAGCCTTCGTATTTTGTGACCTTGCCTGTAGTTTCGTAACGCCGGACCTGTTCATCGAGCGCGTAAAGGAGTTGCTGGCCGGTCGATGCACCGGAGAATGCGGTGCGATGATGCAGCGTTCCACCAAAACGGCGAAAATCCATCAAACCTTCCTTGGTACGCGAAAACGGCACGCCCATTCGATCAAAAAGATAAATGATCTCCGGTGCCATGTCGGTCATGCGTTTGACCGGCGGCTGGTTGGCGAGAAAATCGCCGCCGTAGACCGTATCGTCGAGGTGCTTTGCCGGCGAATCGCCCTCCCCTTTTGTATTGACCGCCCCATTGATGCCGCCTTGCGCGCAGACCGAGTGCGATCGTTTTACCGGCACTACGGAGATCAGATCGACCTCATGCCCAGCCTCGGCGATCTTCATAGCCGCCGCAAGGCCCGCCAGTCCGCCGCCCACGATCGCAATTTTCAATCCACTTGATGCCATATAACTAATGTCAAAACTTCTTCGGCGCGTTCGTTTCCGCCTTGTGCGGCTCTTCACAAAGGGCCGTTGGCAAAAGACCGCACGGCCTGACGAACGCAAACGCCGCGTTTATACCAGCGACTCCGAGCATAACTGCCAACGAAAGGCATCCATACAAAACCACCTTCTGAGCTTTTTCACCAATCACGATGCCCCAATCGACCGCAAACAGGAAAAATCCATACGCCAGATGCCACGCCGTCGCCAAAATGCCGATGATGTATATGACCATCACCCAGGTGATCTGAAATTCTCCGGAGACGATCGAATAGGCCTTATCCGCATTGCCCGCGACCGGGATCAGATTGAGTCCTGGGATCAAGCCGAAGCGGAAATTCAGAATATGAAACAACAGAAAAAAGAATAAGAATATGCCCGTTGCCCGTTGAAACAAATAAAACCAATTCCGTACATAGCCATAATTGAGCACGTTAGGCTTGGCTTCGGCTGAGATCAGAATGCCGTAAACTGAGTGAAATACCAGCGGCACAAATATTCCAAATATCTCAATCAAAAGGAGATACGGGAAATTATGAATGTCCTGGACGTGGTCATCAAAGACCTTGGCCCCGTTCAATGCAGCCGAGTTCGTCCATAAATGAACGAAGTAGAACATGCCCAACGGAATGATGCCCGTAAGCTGATGCAGCTTTCTTAAAAGAAAGGTATTAGAAAATTTGACCGCCATGTTTTAAGCCAGAACCCGCGCGCAATAACTTGAATCTGTAATTCCTGAAATTCTAATTCGAAACTCATCATTCGGCAATACAGAATCGATGCTTTTTATAATATGCCTGTTTTCAGATAAGATAAAATGAAAAAGATTGCGGGGATTAAACAGTAATGCTTATCAGTCCCCGAGGCACCAATTATGCATATCGAAACATTAAAGGTATTTTGCGACCTCGTCGACCTCGAGAGTTTCTCGCTGGCCGCCGAGCGGAATTTCATAACTCAGTCCGCCGTCAGTCAGCAGATCCGGACGCTTGAAGATAAATTCAAACGCCGTCTGCTCGAACGGGTTCGCGGTCGACGGGACATTAAAATAACACCGGCCGGCGAGGTTTTTTATCGCGAATCCAAGCATGTCCTCGACGCATTCGATCAGCTCGAAGAGAGCCTGCGGGGCGTCGTCGGCAAGATCGGCGGCACGGTCAAGGTCGCGACAGTCTACAGCGTCGGGCTGCACGAGCTGCCGCAAAAGGTGCGGGAATTTATGACAAAATTCCCCGCCGCCAAGATCGACCTTGAATATTCACGCACGACGCGCGTCGTTCGCGACGTGATGAACGGCACCGTCGAACTCGGCGTCGTCGCCTTTCCCGAACCCAAACGCGGCCTGACGATCACGCCGATGCCTGACAACCGGCTGGTGCTGATCGCACCCCTCGATCACAAATTCGCGAATCGGGCGAAGGTCAAGGTTACGGATCTGAACGGCCAGGATTTCGTGCATTTTGAGCGAGACGTACCAACGCGAAAGGCTCTCGATAAAATATTCAAGACAAACGGTGTTGAGGTCAAAAAGGTGGCGGAGTTTGACAATATCGAGACGATCAAGCGCGCGGTCGAGGTCGGTTTCGGCCTCGCGATCGTCCCGGAACCAGCCGTGAGCGAGGCAAAGAAGGCCGGGAGCCTGGCGGTCATCCAGCTTGCCGAAAAATATTGGGTACGCTCGGTGGGGGTTATTCACCGCAGCGATAAGAACCTATCGCTGGCGGCGAAAAAATTTTTGCTGCTGCTGGAGAGCCAGGCAAAACGGGAGGGCAAATGAAATTTATCGACGAAGACGCCGTCCGCAGGTTGCTGCAAATGAAGGAACTGATCCCGGCGATGGCCGTCGCTCTTTCCGATCTCTCGAGCAAAAAGGCGGTACAGCCCGTTCGGATGGTACTGCCGGTGGCGGAGCACAAAGGGTTTTTGGGCGTCATGCCCGCGTACAACGACGCTCTCGGTGCCAAAATCGTTACCTTTTACCCGCACAACAAAAACATGCACACCCATCACGGCGTGATCATGCTCTTCGAGCCCGAAACCGGCAAGCCCATCGCCGTTATCGACGGGCGCCTTATAACCGAGATGCGAACCGCCGCCGCGTCGGCAATGGCGACCGACCTGCTGGCCCGGCGGGACGCGTCGGTGATGGCGATCATTGGTTCGGGCGTTCAGGCCCACAGCCATCTTGAGGCGATCAGCCTCGTCCGGGAAATAGCCGAGGTGCGTGTCTGGAGTCCGCGAAATGCTCAGGCGTTTGCCGATACGCACGACGGAGTGAAAGTCGCCAAGTCGCCCGACGCGGCGGTCGCTGGTGCCGATATCGTCGTGGTGGCAACTTCGTCCGAGACGCCCGTACTCTCCGGGTCATGGCTCTCGCCGGGCACTCACATCAACGCCGTCGGTGCAAACCGCCCGACGTGGCGGGAATTGGATGACGGCGCCCTCGCCGCGTCCAAAATTTTTGTCGATTCGCGCGAAGCCGCAGTGGTCGAATCGGGCGACATAATCGCCGCCGGCCATATTTTTGCCGAGATTGGCGAAGTAGTCGCGGGCGTCCGCCGCGGGCGGGAGTCGGAGACTGAGATCACTCTATTCAAATCGCTGGGCGCCGCAGTCGAGGACATCGCCGCTGCGGATCTTGTCTATCAAAAAACCTCGCATGCCGAAGTTTCTTAGCGCGAGTCAATAAGAAATCTTCCACCGCATTTCCCCGACTCGCCGCACGAGCCCATCCTCGAGAAATTTCGCGTATAAAAACCCGATTATCTGTCTTTCGCGTCGTTTGCCCTGCACTGTGTTCGTAACGGTAAAGGACAAGCCGTCGTTTGATTTTGGTTTCCAAGCCTATTTCGACTTAGATCCTGCACCGATGTCATAAAACGAATAGAGAAAGGGAGTAAATTTCAAATGTTAAAAATCTGGCGTCTTGGCGGTGCAACGGCATTGCTTTTTGTTTTTATAGCTTTTGGTTACGCACAGTCATCAATCATGCTGTGGAACGCGGGTCCTAATCTTCAGTTTCCACGCGACAGCGGCGCGGCCGTTTCGACGGGAAATACAATATATATGTTTGGCGGCAACACGACGTTACCTAACAGCGTTGAGACGCTGGCCCCTGGTGCTACTGTTTGGACAAACTCTGCGGCTCTGCAAACACCCCGAATCGGGGCATGTGCTTACTTTTCAGGTATCATCGGCCTCGTCGGCGGCAAGGACGGACGACGGGCGATCAGGGATCTTACCAATTACCTTCCCGCAGGCCAGTCGACCAATGTGAAAAGCATGCTGACCGGACGCTATTTGCAAGCATGTGCGTTTGATTCGTTCGGAAGAATAAATGCTATCGGCGGCAAGGACGTGGCCGAGGCCCCGACCGCAACGGTCGAGGTTTTCAACGGAAGAGCGTGGACCCAGATCGCGTCACTGCCTGAGACGCGTTATAATTTTTCCGCCTCATCGGATGGATTAGGCAATATTTTGACCTTCGGCGGTACGACGCCAGCCAGCGCCGCCACCAATACCGTAAACCGCCTCGACAACTTAGGAGTCTGGGGAACAGCGGCCCCGATGCCGATTGCGACAAGCGGCAGTGCGGTTGTACGCGGTGCCAATAACCTCATCTATGTCATCGGCGGCAATGATGGGACCGGCCCGATAACCGCTGTGCAGATCTATCACATCGCCAGTGATTCGTGGACGCTCGGAGCACCTTTGCCGGTCGCATTGAGCAATTCCAGCGCGGTAATCAATAGCGCGGGCAACATCCTCGTCATCGGTGGCGTAGATGCAACCAACAGGAATGTTTCGACGGTCTGGACAAGCGGTCAGGAGAGCGCTCCACCGATCATAAATTCCGCCCCAAACACTTTTGGTCGTGCCGGATCGCTTTATTCATATCAGGTTACCTCGACCGGCAATCCAGCGGCGACCTATTCTCTGTCGACCGCTCCTACGGGAATGACAATCGACAGTACAACAGGAGTATTTTCATGGACGCCTACGATGGCTCAGATCGGCGTTTCCAATGTAACGGTGACCGCAACCAATCTGGCGGGTACTAATGATCAGAGTTTCGCGATAACTGTTGCTCCGCCAATTCCACCGACTCCGACCGGTCTGGCATCATCCAATATTACTGCAAACAGCGTGACACTTACGTGGAACCCTATCGCTCCCGATTTAGGAGATGCTACCTACAATATCTATCAGCGTTTTTGCAGCGGCAGAGGCGGTTGCGGTTACAGTCTTATCGCAAGTACCGGTTCGGCAACCACAGTCACGATCAATGCGTTGATTTCCGGCAGTGCACATGCCTACGCGGTCAATGCGGTGGTTAGCGGGGTTGCTTCACCGTTTTCCCTGCCGGTATCTGTTACTACTCTGCAGGTTTCCCAGCCGACAAATCTGATATCGACCGGTGCAACGCAAAATAGCATTACATTGTCCTGGACGCCGCCTGCGACCAGCAGTTTGCCGGTTGCCGGCTATCGTGTGTTCGAGTACGTCACTGGAATCGGATATGTTACCAAGTTTGATAACATTCCGAACACAACCGCAACCGTAACCGGCTTGTTGGCAAATTCGGCACATCTCTTTGCCGTCTGCTCACTCGACGCGGATGGAAATCAGTCACTCATTACAGGCGTGGTTCAATTGACCACGAATTCCTTACCGGTTTTATTCCACAACTCGGCGTTTCCAAGAGCGGTCGGCGGCGGAGTCTACGCCGAAACATTGTCGGCGGTCATCGGCGGCAGTATGACGCTCGTTTCGGCTGAGGCCCATTCAACGGCACCGGTCAACTATGTGATCAGCGGCGCGGGATTGCCGGCACCGACGTTTTCGCTGGGAACAGCTCCGGCGGGCATGACCATCGATCCGGTTACGGGAGTAGTTACGTGGAACTCCATTGGTGGCCCCATCGGAACGTTCACCGCCACGGCCCGTGGCACGAATGTCGAGGGTTCTGTTGACTTTAACTTTAACTACACCGTGTATCCGGCTGGAACGGACCTGCTGTCGCCGACGACGGTAGCGATGTTCCAGGCTGTGGTGTCGAATATCACGCGAACAAGCGCGACGATTACGTGGAACCCCTCGACCGATAATGTCGGGGTTGCCGGATATCGTGTCTATACTGTGTCGCCGATCCTCGTTTGTGGAACGGCCAGCGGCTGCCCGCCGCTGCCAGTAACGCCGCCCACCGTTGTCACCAGCGGCACGACGGTAACATTGACTGGCTTGACGAGAAACACTGGTTACACTTATTGGATAGAGGCGTTTGATGCGGCGGGTAATACGTCGTTTATTACGCAGGGAGTTCAGCGAAACTTTACCACGCTAAACTAACGTCGGCATAAAACAAAGCCCGACAGGAACCGGAAAGCTCTCGGGCTTTCCGGTTTTTTATTTGGGTACGTGGTACTGGTTGTTTAGATTAATGAAGCGACCGATCGCCGATCCCGGCAGCGGCGATGTAGGTCATCGGCGTGGTCGGGGCCATTTCGTTTAGCGTGTATTTGAGTTTATCGACGATGCCCTCGGCCTCCATGTAGTCGCGGCCCAGAAGGCGGCGGAATCGTTTTGTGCGGTCTTCGCCTTTTAATTCTCTTAGCATTCCGGCGAGAAAAGCGGTCACGAGTTCCGGGGCAAACTGCACCCCCGAGTTTTTCTGCAGGTCATCGACAACATCTTTGGCCGGACGCCGCGCCTTATATGGGCGGTCGGTCGTCATTGCATCAAACGAGTCGGCGAGCGTCACGATCTTTGCTATAAACGGAATTTCGCGGTCGTACAGGCCGTCGGGATAGCCGCGTCCGTCGAGGCGTTCGTGATGGTATTTAGCCGCCAGCGGCACATCGGTGTAGGGGTGATGAATCGGCTGGAGGATGTCGTAGCCGACGCCCGGATGCTTGTTAAGTTCGGCCGATTCCTTGGCGTTGATGCGGTATGGGGCGTTGATAATCTTGCGTTCGACGGTGAGTTTGCCGACATCGTGCAGATAACCGGCAACGGCCGCTCCCTCGATCTCGTCCTTGCCCCAGCCAAGCTCCATCGCGATGATCTCGGAAAATTTGCCGACACGTACCGAGTGCCCTTCGGTATATTTATCCTTGCAGTCGATTGCCGCCGCAAAGGCCTTGACCGTATCGTGGTACGTCGAACGCATCTCGTCAAACATTCGCCGGTTGTCCTCGGCGTGGCGTTCGATCTCGGCCATCAGATTGCGTTGCGAGATAGCGACGCCGATGTGCTGTCCCATCGCGCAGATGATCTCTTTCTCGTATTTTGTGTAAGGTTCGGCGGTCGCCTTTTCACCCAGAAATATCGCACCGACGATCTCATCCCGCACCACTAGAGGCACAAACAGCTCAAGTCGCCGCTTGTCAAAGCTGACATTATGCACCTGAAAGAACGGCAGGGCCTGTGCCTGAGATATCTCGATAGGGCTGAGTCCGTTAGTTAAAAATTGCCGCTCGTCCTCGCTGGTCAGCATAAGGCTAAGCGGGAAATCGTCGCCTAAGCCCCGCACGGCAAGCATATTCAATTCGTGGCCAAACCTCGCGTATCTGGCCACGGCCCCGCGCATTATCCCGATCGCTCCCGAGATCAGGTGCAGCGACGTCCGGATCGTTTCCTGGAAATTATTTTTGTTTGTAATTTCCTGTCCGAGTTCCGCCAGTGCGCCAAATGCGTGAATTAGCTTATGATCATGTTCTGCCATATTTTTGTGAGTTGTGGGGCGCTATCCGCGATAGTCACATGTTTACTTAGACCAAGCATTTCGAACAATTCGACTGTAGTCTCATTTACGTCCGAAAACACGACCGTGGCACCATTACTCGATGCCGCGTCGATTATGCCCAGCAGGATCGAGATCCCGATACTGTTTACGAGTTCGGTCTCGGCGAAATTGACAACTAGTTCCTTACAGCCGGCCTCGAGCTGGCGTTTGCACTCGTATTCGATCTGCTCGCCGCTCAGCTTGTTTAAATAATCCCCCGCCCGGATCACCGATTTTTCGGTGACCGGTTGAGCAGACGTAACCGGTTCACTATGTGTAATCACCTAATTCCAGTCCTTAGTTTTATTTAGCTTGAGTAGACGAGAAACTACTTGAGGTATATGTTTAACACAAAGCTGTTGAGAATACAATAGCTTAAGCACTAAAATACGTAATTTTTCAGAAAATAAATGTGAATACCGTGTCCAGTCCCACTTTTACTCAGTATTAACAGGCTTTTCACGCAAATGGCAATGTCAATGCGGAGCCTATTTTTTATACGGTAAACGGCCGAATTCCGAAAGCAAGTGCTTAAGACGGTCGACTACCTGGTTATGCGCGGCTCCGTTTGTAGCGAGAATCCCGTTGCGGTTTTGGAGGTCCGCACCGTCGTAACGCATCTCCAAACCAAAAAGATCGGTAAACCGCCCTCCGGCTTCTTCCAGAATTATCTGCGGGGCGCACGTGTCCCAAAGCTTTGTTCGCGGGCTGGGGTGAATATAGATGTCGCAGGTCCGCTCGGCGATCAACCCAACCTTGAGCCCGACCGAGCCGCGTTTGGCGATCTCGGTAAAGCCAAAATGTTCGATGATCCTACCCATTCGCGGGCTTGGGTGATTGCGGGACATCGCCAGGATCATGTCCGTAAACCGCGTTTTGGCGGATACATTTACGCGTTCCGGCTCGCCGCCGTTGCGGACAACAAACGAGCCTTTGCCCTTCACAGCGTAACTAAGCAAATCGTTGACAGGTGTCAGCACGACGCCGAGAACGGCCACGCCATTCTCAGCCAACCCGATCTGGACGGCAAAATCACCGTCATGCTTAACAAAGCCCGATGTGCCGTCGATCGGGTCGATTATCCAGACACGCTGCTTCGAAAGTCGCCGATCGAGGTCATCGATCTCCTCCTCCGACAAAATGCCGTCGTCAGGAAAAGCCAAGCCGAGGCCGTCGACAATGATCCGGCTGGCGTCGCGGTCGGCGACGGTCACCGGCTCGGTGCGGTTGTCGGCCCCGAGTTTTTCTTCGGTCACAAAGCCGGCGGCGTAATGTTTTAGTATAGATTTTCCGGCCACGCGGGCCAGCGTAATTGCGGTTTCAAGCTCGTGCTGAAGCATTGCCTACAATCTAGCACGGGATGTGTTCAAGAGCCTAAAAGGGCGAGGGTAGTGAGTCGTTTTCATTTCTTGTGACCTTTGTGTCTGCCCTCCGCGACCTTTGTGATTAAATTTTTTTTTATCACAAAGAGCACAAAGGGAGGACACGGGGTTCGCAAAGCAAAGGAATCTAATAATTTAAATTGCGTCGCTGCCAAATTCAGCCTACGGTTTTTCAGAGCGTTTCGGTAACGCCGCACCGCGGGCAAATGAGGGCGCGGCGTGATGAATCGGCCCATTTGGCAAGGGCCTGATTGGCAAGCACCGGCGTTTTGCTTTCGGCCTCGCCTTCGCGAAAGGCACGCGACAATTTTGAAGCGTCGATGGGAACAGCCAATTTGCTATCGCAATCACGGCAGATCCAGCCTGTACCTTCGTTGTAAAAATGTTCTAGCTCAGGCATAAAAAAAAGGCGGACATTGCTGCCCGCCGCGATGTTTTCTCACAGCACGAGGGTTACTGTATTCTTCGGTTAGTCCGGGTCGCGGGCTGGCCACCCATGAGTTTGACCGGGATCATGGTCGTTTTGCCGTTTCTAAATACCCCGACCTGAACGGTGTCGCCGATCTGTTTTTTATCGAGGTAACGATAAAGATCGTCGAGGTCGGCTACCTTTTCGCCGTCGATAGATGTTATGACGTCGCCCAGCGTGATGTTTCCGGTACCGTCCTGCGAAAGGCCGCGAAGGCCCGCTGTGGCTGCATTCGAACCGGGCACAACCTTGCGGACGACCAGGCCGGATTCGATCGGCAGTCGCACGCCCTGCTCGGTTAAACCGGCGACGCTCAGGAGGTCCGCACCGAGCCTCGGACGCTTAACCTCGCCAAACTGCAAGAGCTGCGGTATAACGCGTTTTGCTATGTTCACCGGAATCGCAAATCCGACGCCAACGGAACCGCCGGCCGGAGCCAATATCTGCGAATTGATACCGATCATCTTGCCAAACTTGTCGAGCAGAGGGCCGCCGGAATTGCCGGGGTTGATCGAAGCATCCGTCTGGATCGCTGCGTCGATCGGTCGTCCCGTGGGCGCACCGGGCATCGGTTTGGAGCGAATCGGACGCTGGAGGCCCGAGATAACGCCGGTGGTCAAGGTGCGGTCGAGTCCGAACGGATTACCGATCGCGAGCACCTTTTGGCCAACGGTCAACTTATCGGAATCGCCAAATGGCACTATCTGCAATCCGGCGGGTGGTGATTCGATCCTGATGACCGCAAGATCCGTATCCGGATCGCCCCCTACCACTTTTGCCGGATAGGATTTGCCGCCGCCAAAGCTGACGGTCAATTTCTGGGCACCCTCGATCACGTGATAATTGGTGAGAATGTCGCCGTTGGCGTCGATGACCGAGCCCGAGCCGTTGCCCTTACCTTCCTCGACGCCGCCCCAAAAATCCTGCGTGTACGACGTCGTGTTGATAAACGCGACCCCGGGGCTGATTGCCTTATAGACCTCGATGTTGTTTGTCTCGTCGGTCACCGCCGACGGGTCGGAGATGCCGCGCGGAGCATCTTCGGCAAAGGCGATCTGCGAACCGCCGCCCGTGTTCCACAATTTACCGAAATTGTATAAAAGAGCCGTCACACCGACAGCGATCAACGCGGACGAAAACGCGAGCAAAAATATCTGCCGCGCCGACACCTGATAAACCGATTTATTTGCCATAACTATATACTTCCCTTTATCCAATAAAATACAACTTTTTGATGCCGGACAAAACCCGTCGCGTTGTGTATTTATGTACGAAAAAAAAGGCCGGATGTTTCCCAAAAAACATCCGGCCGTAAAGCGAAGTATGAATACATCAAATTATGAGAGCGAAGAACTTCTCAGGCAAAGTCCCAATGTCGTGCAGAAATGTGTTCGAAACGTACCCGAATGCCGAGAGGCCGGTAAAAATATGTATCCCCATCAGCCCCACATAGACCGCTAACGCCACCGCCAACCCGTAACGTGCCAGGGGCCGATTGCCCCAACGGTAAAGCACGACCGCGGCGACCGCACCGATCGCGATCTTAACGATCAAAAACGGCCCGTAACCTATATCGAGGAGACCCGCCATCAATTGATTGCTCTCGGTCGCGACGCCGTTTCGCACCCAGATTATTGTCAGTAGAGCGTCCAGCAAATTAAGCGCAAAGAGCAAAAACGTCGGGGCCAATAGGTGCATATATATGGGCTTCTCCTGCAAAAACTTGTTAAACCTCGTCCCTAAATGACTTGACCCCCGGATTTTAAACCGGGGGCCGCTAAAGTCTTGAGATTGTGAATATGTCGTCTGTCGCATTGAATATAGTTCTAATAGGTCATGATTTCAAAAAATTCAGGCTTTTTTGTTCGCTTCCAGACGTTGGTGTATGGTTGATTGTATAAGTATCGCTTTTGGACGTTTTTATTGCAACGAAGTCAGGTCAATTTGACTCAAAACGGGTGTTCATGGCACGGGCCCTCGAAACGAGCCTTACAGTGTCATTTAGGAGGACGAGATTATGAAACGAATGGTCAATTACAAAAATATTACTGCGATCATGGGATTGCTGTTGGTACTAGGTGCAACAGACACATTCGCGCAAAAACGAAAACCGGTTTTGCGCCGAAAACCCGTGGTGCATAAGACGGTTCCGGTGAAACCGGCTGAGCCGGTATTCACGGTCGACAAGGATACCGTGCTGCGCGTCAGGATGAATCAGACGATCAGCTCAAAAACGGCAACGGTGGGCAGCACCTTCACGACAACGGTCACAGAACCTGTGTATTCGTCGAACGGCGTTGTCGTTATCCCGACCGGCAGCATCGTCACCGGCCGCGTTAACACCGTCAAACCTGCCGCTAACGGCGGCAAGGTCGGGCAGATCGACTGTAGCTTTGTCTCGGTCCGTCTCCCGAATGGGCGCAAACGGACCATCAACGGCTCGTTGACCGATCTGACCGACGGCAAAACCACCAGCGATAACGAAGGCGGAGCTTCCGGCAAACCCATGGACCATCGCAAGGTAATATTTATAGGCGGCGGCGGCGTGGGCGGAGCTGTGATCGGCGGTGCGATCGGCGGCGGCAAAGGAGCTCTGATCGGTGGGTTGCTCGGGGCCGGCGGCGGCTTTCTTGGCGACCGCTACACCAAAGGCAAGGAAGCGGAAGTAAAATCAGGCACGCAGTTTGGGATCATTCTGAACCAGGCTATCGCCCTGCCGCGATTTACCGAGACGACGCCGGTCAATCAGTAAGCAGTTTGAAAACAGCAACAAATTACCGGAAGCCGAATGGTTTCCGGTTTTTTTTGCGCCCAGTGTTGCGGTTAAACCAGAATGGAAGTTGCCAGCATTTACAGCGAATGAGAAAATACATTTCTTTTACTCGTTATGAAGCTTCGATGGCGATTTGGCATTATTGCTGGGCTGTTTCTTGCCGTTTTTTCGCTGTACCCGCAGTTTAAGATGATCTATCTTCGCGGGGCCGAGTGGAACGGGCATTATGCCTATAACGACATCGACGAGGTCGCCTACGCGTCGTATCTAAAAGCTCTTATCGACGGCCGCCCGCGAAAGAACGATCCGTACACCGGCCGTGACGATTCGCCCGAAACCCCGCAGGCCGAGTCGCTTTTCTCAATACAATTTGTCGGCCCGTACACGATCGCTATTCCGGCCCGCATACTTGGCGTTCCCGCGACGTGGGCGATGACAGTTTCAGGGGCGGTCGCTGCGTTTCTAACAGCACTCGCAATCTTCTGGCTGATCGGGATGATCACGGGCGACTCGCTTTATGCAATGGCCGATGCCCTGATCGTCCTGGCCGGAGGTGCTCTCTTTGCCGGCGAAGGCGCGATCGGCGAGATACTTGGGTCGAGCTACTCATACCCTTATTTCCCTGGCTTTAGGCGATATATCCCGGCGATGGCGTTCCCGGCCTTTTTTGCGCTGGTGGGGTTGGTTTGGAAGCTGGTTTGTGGCCGGAAAGAAGAGTTTAGTCGCGAATTACACGAAGGACACGAATCAGAGCAAAGACGAAAGACCGAAGACCAAAGACCGTCTTTATCCCCTTCTCCCCTTCCCCCCTTCCCCTCCTCTTCTCTTCTCCTCCTCTCCTTGGCTGCCCTGTGCTTCGGCTACACGGTCTTTACATACTTCTACGTCTGGACGACGACGGCGGCCTGGCTTGGGTGTTTGACGATCTGCCTGATTATCACCCGGCCTGCGGGGGTTTTCGCCGATCTCAAGAAAGTGGCGGCCCTCGGTGTCGCTTGCGGGGCTTTCCTTGTACCCTACGCCTATCTGCTCTCGCAGAGGTCGCATACGATGGATGACGTGCAGATGCTGGTTCGCACCCATGCTCCCGATCTGACACGCATCCCGGAGCTAGTCAGCTTTGTGGTCCTCTTTGTACTCGTCGCCGGAGTATTGATGAAGGTGTTTGCTTTGCGTGACCGCTCGACGGCGTTTGCCTTTTCGCTCGGACTAACGCCGATCGTCGTATTCAATCAGCAGATCATTACCGGCCAATCGCTGCAGCCGATACATTATCAGGTGTTTATCGGAAACTATGTCGCTGGGTTGGCGGTCGTCGTGACCTTCGCCATGCTTTGGCGGCAGATCGAGAACCGGGACAAATTTGCCTGGAGATTTGTGCCGACGGGCTTTGCCTTGGCGGCGATCGTGTGGGGCTTTGTCGAGTGTCATTATACCGTCCGCGTACTCGATGAGGTCAATGTCATTCGCGACGAGGCCCTGCCGGTCGCACGGCGTCTGACTGAGTTTGGGAAAGGCGATGCAGACGTTCACAAACGCGTCGTGCTCGATCTGGGCATCGCCGAGGCCGACGATCTGCCCACTATCGCTCCGCAGGCTGTGCTGTGGGCAAGGCACCAGCATGTGTTCGCGGGCGTGACGTGGGATGAGAACAAGGAACGATACTATCAACTGCTCTATTACGAGGGCGTAAATTCACATGACCTCGCTGAAGGAATGAAACGCGGCGACGATTTCATCTCGATGATAGCCCTGTTCGGATGGGGACGGCACACCGACCGCCTGGTCGCAAATTATAAGCCACTGACAGTCGGCGAGATCGACGCCGAAGCCGCGAAGTACGGCGAGTACGCCCAGACCTTCGACCCCGCAAAACCGGGCACCGTACGTCTCGATTATCTCATCGCTTCGCCCGAGCCGGGACAGTTTTTCGACAATATCGACAAATGGTATGAGCGGGACGCAGGCGAAACCTTTGGCAAGTACACACTATATAAACTGAAACCTCGGTGACGGATGCCGCAAGCCCGTGCGTGAGCAAGGGCTTAACACGTTCGTTGAATGTTACGCCCTTGCTTACGCGCGGGCTTCGGCAATGCTTGGACCTCAGCAAACAAAAAAAGACCGCCTCAACGGGCGGTCAAACTTTGTATTACTAATAAATATTAAAACTACTTAAGCGGCCAAAAGATCGTTTGAGGTTTCGGCAAAAACACGTCTGCCATTCAAGGCGTCGTCGATAATCTCGCGAACGGCGGACGCATCAGGATTAACATCCATACGGGCACAAGCCCGCAGATGTCTGATGATGCCCTCTGCCGCGATATCAATGGCGTCGCCCGTCAATTTCGAAAAACGGCGTGCCTGTATATGGTCGATTTGCAGGACTCTATCTTGCAATGTCATTGGTCTAGCTGCTGCCACGTTATATTCTCCTTTGTTTCAAAATATACCCTGTCGGGATCTAACCGCTTCACCGCAACCGGCAAAGCAAATCGGTAGGGCACGAAACAAGGGCGCCCCTCCGACATTATTAAGTTGAATTCTCCAACCGTTTAGTTGCTGGAAATATGATTGTGAACCTTTGTTTTCAACTTTATAGAAATCTTAACAAAAAAAATGAGTCTTGTCACTACTTTTTTTTCGTGTTTGTGATATTTTTCTCAAACTCGGGTCAAGCGCAGTAAAGACCGGCAAACCACAAGATTTGCCGGTTCCGCAAAAAACACTCACATTATGCAGTAGTTTTAGGAAACTGCATCTTTCATTGCTTTGCCGAGACGGAACTTGACAGTCGTCTTGGCCGGGATCTTGATGACGGCACCGGTCGCGGGATTGCGACCGTCGCGCGCCTTGCGTGTTGCCTTGACCAATTTGCCGAATCCGGGCAGGGTAAATTCGCCGTTCTTTTTAACCTCGCTGGTAGCGAGAGCCGCGAGAGCGTCGAAAAGAGCCTTGACCTCCGTTTTCTTGCTACCGGTCGAGTCAGCCAGGTTGCTGATGATTTCCGTTTGTGTCATACGAGCCATAGTTAAATTAACCTCCGATTTTGGTTGTGATATTAAAACTTCTCTAAGAGAACTGTAATGCCTGAAAAACAGCTTCAGCAAATTTGCGGGAAGATACCAGCCGTAATTCCTGACTGGTCGGGGCGGCAAGATTCGAACTTGCGGCCTCACGGTCCCAAACCGTGCGCACTACCAGGCTGTGCTACGCCCCGTGTCTGTTTACTCCAGAAACGATTCCAAGTGTCGAATTCTAAGCGGGAAAGCGCTCAAGGTCAAGTCAAACCGCAATAAAATCACGGAAAAACGGCATTATTTGATCAAAAGCCCGTGCCCGGTGACTTATTTTTCCTTTTATCGCGCTGGATAGCTCGCCAAAGGTGAGATCGTAGCCGACAGGAACAAACAACGGATCATACCCGAAACCAAGATCTCCGCGCGGGGAATGTGCGATGGTTCCCACACATATACCCTCGGCCGTGTGCAGGATATTGCCCTCCCGATCGGCGATGGCGATAGAGCAAACAAACCGGGCAGTTCGCCCAGGTACGCCTGATTCCCCGATCTCTCGGAGCAGCATCGCCATTTTTTTGTCAAAGCCGGCGTCCGGTCCGCCATACCGCGCAGACACGATACCCGGACGCCCGCTCAAGGCCTCGACCTCGAGTCCCGAGTCGTCCGCAATCGCCGGCAGACCAGCTTGTAAAGCATATCCGCAGGCCTTGAGACGGGCGTTATCGATATAGGTGGCTCCGGTTTCTTCGACCTCAATGATATTTTTCACGCCATCCAAACTCTTTAGGAGAACCGGCATTCCGGCGAGGAGTTCTCTCAGCTCGGCAAGTTTTCCGGGATTATTGGTCGCGACGAGCAGCGTTTTTAATTGATCCGACATATGACGCACCGACTTTTTCTATTGCCTTAAAGGTATCAAACAAGGTATAAATTATGTAGCGGCCCGCGCCGCTCTTACCTTTTCCGTGCCCCCGTCCAACGAGGAATTTCAAGATTTGGCTGCAATAGTTATCGAAAATCAGGTTGACGCACTTGTCGGCGAGACCGCGCCGGAGGTGAACAAGCGCGTTTCGAGATATGTGCCGCCGGTAGTTGATGATAATGACCTCATAACCGAGCTGGGGATCTGGTGCGCAGGACTTGAGAGTTTTTTGGCGACGGGACACTATTCGTTCGGCCCGGCTGATGGCTCGCGGCCGGATGTCATAAAGAATTTTCGGCTCATTCACTCGGCCCTTCTCCGCTGCGCCGGACTCAATTCACAGCTTCTAAGCCTTCGAAGCGAAAGTGAGCCGAAAGATTCTGTGACCGGACGCGAGTTGAGCGAACTGGCCATCACCTTTCGCGATTCAATTTTGATCGGTGACTGCATGATCCGTTCCGGATCGGTCGGCCCCGCCGAATGGAAAGCCTGGAGCAACACTCTTGCAGACCGTCTTACGCACTTGGCGGTTTTTCGTAAATTGATCCGCGCCGCAGAGTCGGCCGGTGAGCAGAGCCTGCCGGACAACCTAAAAAAACTTATTAACGGTGCCGCCACTAACCCGGATCACGCCGAGATCGCCCTTGTCCTGCCGCGGTTTGGCAAAATACTAAAATGGCTGAGCGTCATCGGAGCCATGTTAGCGGCGGACGAGCCGTTGAAACCTGCGCTGCTGATATTTTCAAGTATTAACGAACAGGTACGCGATCTGATAGGGTACATAAATAATCGCCTCGAACGATTCCCGAACGAGGAGGCCGAGCTGTTTTTGTCACTCGACGCCGCATCATACACGGCATCAATCGAGTTGAAAAAGGTTTATACCCAGGAACTGGCGGGACTCGCCAGCGTCAGGCCTTCGCCGACGATCTATGCCCGCATGGAAACGTCCTACTCACTGCTAAACGAGGGTTTTCAGCAGATATTGGCCGGTCTCGCCCGTCTCGTCGACCCAAAGGTTACGAACCACGACCTCTTTCCCACGTTCCGGGTCAAATTTGACCAGTCGCTCGTTTTGCGAAAACAACTCTGGGAGCTTGGGCAGGTCGTTAAGGCCGCTGAAAGCGACCCGATCCCGGAAAAAATCGAGGCAATGCACCGCGAACTTCGCGAATTCATGAAAGCGACCGTTCGTTTCCTCTTTTATAAAGACACCGAGACGATCGAGCGTTTTGTCGAAGAGATACTTGTCACCAAGCAGAACAAAGACCTCGTCCCCATCCTGCACCGTTTTGGAGCTTACATCGAAACCCTCTTTGGCCAGGTAAATCTGCGGTCGGTTCTGGAAAAAGATCCGTTCGATGGCTAGTTAAGAAATATTAGCTAACAGAGGGCCTAGAGAATACGGAGTAAAAAAGGCAGGTCAACACTCTCCAGAGCGTTGCCTGCCTTTGCTATGTTCCTGCCTCTGTGCGCTCTGTGGCTACTCTTACTGCGACCGCAGCGTCGCGAGCGGTTTACGGAACAGGACGTCAAAGCCCGCCGCTACGCCTACGACCGTCACGAGAAAAGCCGTTATCAAAATACCACTCGCCGTCAGCACCGGATCGAATACCCAATCGATCTGCATTAAATATTTGCAGACAACAAATGAGAGACTGACCGCAAAGCCCGTCGCGATCAGACCGGCGATGAGGCCAAGCAGCCCGTATTCCGAAACGAGGATCGTCGCCAGCGTCCGCTTGTTTGCCCCGAGAGTGTTGAGGATCGCGTTTTCGTAAATCCGCTGTGACTTTGTCAAAGCGACCGAGCCGACCAGGATGAGGATGCCGCTGAGCAACACGAAGCTCCCGACAAAGGACACCGCGATCACGAAATTGCTCACCAGCCGGTCAACTGCCGCGACTATATCGGCCACGTCAAAGATCTGAACATTCGGAAATTTATCGAGCATCTGGCGTTGCAGCCGCTGGCGCTCTGTTGGCGGAGCGTGTTTCAAAACGGTCGCGGCAAAGCTCTGCGGTGCAGTCTCAAGCGTACCCGGGCGGAAGACAAACACAAATGCTGTCCTGGCATTTCGAACGTCGATCCGGCGGATATTCGCGACGCGGGCGGTTATCTTCCGGCCCGAAATATCAAACGTCATCGAATCGCCGGCCGCGACCTTTAGCGTATCGGCCATCGTCTCTTCGACCGAAACTTCGGGCACTTCACCGGCCGCATCCGCCGTCCACCAGCTTCCGGAAACGACCTGTTCGTTTGTTTCGATATTGGGCCTGTACGTGATCGCAAATTCCCGGCCGATCTGTCCCTGCTGCTGACGGATCTCTTTCTGCTGATAGTCGACGCCTTCGCCATTGACAGCCGAAATTCGGGTCCGCACCGTGGGTACCGCTTCCGCTTTTTCGCCGATGCCCTTTTCGATGATCTGCATCGCCTCACCAATCTGGCTCTTTTGAATGTCGACAAAAATGAGGCTCGGCAGCCGTTGATTGCGGTTAAAATCGAACTCCCGCACCAGATTGCTCTGCATCGCCTGGACCGCGATGACGACAAACGCTCCGAGGCCGACCGCGAGCAGTATTATGCGTGTCTGATTACCGGGCCGGTAAAGCGAATTGACCGCCTGTCGGACGGAAAACGAACTGAGCCGTTTGAATTTTCGCAACAGCCAAGTCAGCACGGCAGCCGACGCATATAAGACGAGACCGGTTCCGGCCAACCCCCCGAGAAAAAAGGCTCCGACCTTCAGCGAACCGGCCTGCCAAACCGCCAGGCCCAGAAGTATCGCCAGACACCCCGCACCAAAGATCCATTTGGTCCAATCGAGCCGCGATAAATTGGCATTATTCTCGTCCCTCAGTAGCAGTTTTGGCTTAATGGAACGGATCTGGAGCAACGGCAGGGCCGAAAAAAGGACCGAGATTAGAACGCCCAGCACGACGCCTTGCCACGAGGTCGAGGCGGTGACGGCATAGCTCATGTTTGCGGGTAAGGCATCGACAAAACGCCATTTCGCGATCCACAGTCCGCCCTGGGCGAGCAAAACGCCGAAAAAGCTGCCGACCAGACCGAGCGTTACGATTTGCAATAGATAAACGGTAATTATTTTGTTGCCGCTTGCCCCAAGACACTTGAGCACGGCGACAGTCTTTCGCTTTTGCTCGACGAAGGCCCGCGCGACATTCCAAACGCCGACGCCGCCTAAGACCAGGATCAGCAAACCGGTCAGCGAAAGATAATTCTCAGTCCTGACAAACTGCTCATTAAGGTTGTCCTGCTGTTCGCGGTACGAGTTTACCTGGACGGTCGTGCCTTTCAACGCTTCGCGGAGTTGCTTTACAAGCTCGGTCGGATTGTCGGATGTGCGATATAGTATCCGTCGCCGGATACGGCTCGTATTTCGCGTAATTCCGGCTTCGTCAAACGCCTTCTTTTCCACAAATACTCTCGCCCCCAAGCGAAAACCGCTGGATCCACCCGGCTCTTCGTCAAACGTGCCGCGTATCTGGAATTCGGTCTCGCCAATGCGGAGCTTGTCGCCGATCTTCACCTTTAGCTCCTCTATCAGGACCTTGGCGATAAGGGCACCATGATTTTCGAGCAGTTTGAAATCAAAGGGCTTTCCGTCAGAGGTGTTAAACGTGCCGACGAGCGGAAACGGAGGTTCGACGCCTTTTAGCTCGACAAATTCGAGCGTTTCGTTCGCCGGGTCTGACGGCCTCGCCATCGAGGCGGTTGAGATCGTTTCGTTTCTCGCCTCGACGATTGGAAATTTGGCGATGGTCTCCTCGATCTTAGACACATCGGTCGGCGAAAAATCGTTAGTCGATGTAACCTCAAGGTCCGCCGTCATCAACGCCCGGGCGTCGTTTCCGACGACCTTGGTCAGATTCTGTATCAGCGATCGCAATGCAACGATCGACCCGACCCCGAGAGCAATACACAAAAAGAAAAAGAGCAGCCGCCGCCATGAAGAGCGGATTTCGCGTCGGGTTAGGTTGAATATGAATCTCATTTAGCGATTACGAACAGAGATAAAGGGGATAAAAGCGATAGCCTATTCATTTATCCCTCTATCTCCTTCATCACTGTCAATTCGATCTATCCGTAATGACTCGGCCATCTTCCAAAACTATTTGCCGCTGGGCCTGCGCCGCTAAGGTCGGATCGTGAGTGACCAATACCAAGCTCACGTCATTTTGTTTGTGCAGGTCCTTCATCAGGTCAAAGATATGCTGACCATTTTTCGAATCGAGATTCCCCGTCGGCTCGTCGGCGAGAAGTATTTTGGGGCTGTTGGCAAAGGCTCGGGCGATGGCGATACGCTGCTGCTCACCACCCGAAAGCTCGGCAGGATAATGGTGCCCGCGATTCGTCAGATCAACCTGATCGAGCAACGCCGATGCTCTGGTTTCAACGTCACGCAGACCTAATATCTCCATCGGGATGAGGATATTTTCGTAGGCGGTCAGGCTCGGGATCAGGTGAAACGACTGAAATATGAAACCGATCTTTTCGCTGCGAATTCGAGCGAGCGCGTCTTCACCAAGGCTCGTGATCTCGTCGGTGTCGATCATGATCTGGCCCGAACTCGGCGCATCGAGCCCCGCGATGAGCCCGAGCAATGTCGATTTACCGCTGCCCGACACACCCGTCACCGCCACGAATTGACCATCCGGTATTGAGATCGACACATCACTGAGTATCGTCAGGTCCTCCGCACCAGAGCGGACGGTTTTGGTAATATTTGTAAGAGTGATCATAGACGTTGATTTTAGGTACTAAATGCTCCAACCGATATTTGAAAGGTCGTGGTCATCATCACTCTAACCTACATTTGCCCAACATCCGGTTGGTGCGTTTGTCCCACCCGTCCCATTGTCCCAAAGTGTCCCAAACTCGTTGGGACAGGCTAACCATTGCAAATACAAGACTTATGCCAAAATGTCCCAACTGTCCCACTGTCCCAACATTTTTTTATGTGTATGTGTCGTCTGTGTCGTCTGTGTCGTCCTGAAAAAAGTTTACACTTTTCTTCTTGTCCCATCTTACCGTAAACCTATTTCAGGACGACAAATTCGCCCAACAAAACTTAAGGATCGCGGATTTTTGCCCATGATCTTCAATCAAATTATACCATTTATTGCATTCATTGTCAAGAATTTCATTCATGCAACATCTGTGGCGGCGTCCGAATGTTGTGGTAGCGGAAAAAAAGCACAAGCCCGTCTCTAAAGACGGTGTCGATGTCAAGGCGGAGCTTCGCCAATTCGCCGGTTGGGTGCGAAAAGGGGTTGGCTGGTTTTGCAAGACAGATTTTGTTCATGATTTTTTTCTTTTCTTTCTATCGTCTCCCACCGCCCCCGCGAAGGGGCCGCCGGAGGCG
>JANYIL010000037.1 GCA_025362075.1 Chloracidobacterium sp. | reverse complement strand
CTTGTCGCAATATAGAATCAATCGTCGCGAAATTTCAGCCAAACTCAAAAGATTCCGCTTAAACAGGCGTTTGGTTAGATTTTTACTTTTCCTAATGCCGAGGTCAAGAGTATAATCTGATTATAGGCGATAAATTGCCGGACTTGGGGCGAAATATGCTACTTGTTGCACTCATTGGATTGTCATTCGTGCTTGTAGGGATCGTGGGGTTGCAGTTTTCTTACATGTTCTACCTCGACCGCCTGCACATCGAAAGAAGAAAACACATCACCGAACTCGAACGAAAATGCAGTCAGCTCAGCGACAGGCTCGAGCAGGCTGAAAAGCAGATTGCCGAGCAGGATCGGTTGCTGGAAACAGCCTATCCCGGATTGAAAAAAGATGATGAAGTCTGGGCCGATGTGATCGAAGACCGCTAAACGTCCAACACCACAATCGTCGCTCCCCAACTCCCCGAAAATTCCGGCGCATTCTTAAATGATTTCACAAAATCAGTCTCGGACAAGACATTTCGCACGATCTCGCGTTGGACGCCGACGCCTTTGCCGTGGATGATTCGGACCGTCGCGAACCTTTTTTTATGGGCCTCCGCCAGGTAGGCTTCGACGACCGCGCGGATGTCCTTCGGGCTGAACGAATGCAGATCGAATGAATCGGTTATTTCGATCTCGACGGGTTCGGGAAACGGATTTTCGAAAATCTCCACTTTATTTGGCTTTCTGCTGGTACTGCGCGATGTCCTCTGGCGGCGTGACTCTCATCCGGTTTTTGTCCTTGAATACGACGAATGTTTTTTCGTCCATCGTTCCCGACGGGCCGCGGAGCTTTACCGTAAAGGTTTTGTTATCGCCTTTGCCCTCAACCTTTAGAGGCAGCGAGCCCCAGTATTCGGTGTTCGGCGGGTTGCGCCAGACGGTGTAGTAGTTTTGATCGTATTTATCAAACGCCAGCACGAGAACACCGTCAAAATCAGGCTCGACGCCGTCAATCGGTTTTGAGTAAAGGTCGCGCGACAGGATCACCCAAGCCCCCGGTGCAAGCGATTTGTCGCCCGATCCGACCTTGTTTGCCGAGTCAGCGTCCAGCCGCTGCCAGGTCGTAAACTTGCGGTTATTCTGCTGAAAAAACGAAATATCGCTCGGCACCTGAAGCTCGACCTGACGGCCAAAGAGCCATCCAGCCGGGGCGGGCGAAACCGACGGATCAAGGTGAACGAGATACCAGACGTCATATTTATCAGACAATTGGTCCGGTTCACCCTCCTCTTTGGCTGCCTCAATGTCCGCATTTTTCGTTTTCTTGTCGCCTTTTTGCGGGCTGTTTTTGGTGTCGTCTACGTTTGGCAGTTCCTGTTTCAGAACAAACTTCCACGTGATGATCTCAAATGTCGAGCCGTTTGAGAGTTTGAACAGCACATTTTCAGGACTCTGGTCCGGTGCCGACCGTAGATTCGAGGCCGACCGGATGACGCCCGCTGCCTGTGGGGCCTGATTTTGAAAATCCTCAGCGAGTTTCTTTGACCGTGCAAGAGTCGCGCTGGTGATTATGTTCTGAGCCTCGATCCAGCCCTCGGTCTGCGCTTCGTCGTGGGCACGCACGCGAAACCATGGAACCTTTTCAAAATCCACCTGATCGACGACCTCAAGCCGGTCACCGCGTTTTACCTCAAGAAGGTCGGCCGCGACGACCGAATACGACGTGCGTATCTGCGCCGTTTTCGAGATAACCGTCGCCGTGTCCGTCGCCCCCAAAAGACCCGTGTCAAACAAGCCACAGCCAGCCTGCGCTAGCCCGAGGAACGAAATTATAATTGCAGCAAAAACCTTCAATCTCATCTATTATTTACCGTCATTTTCGCCAGTTATTATAACCTAAGTTGTCCAGGAAATCCCTTCGCGGTATGGCGGATGGGTTAGTCCGGGTTTTTAGTCATCGTTATTTGTAAAGAATTGTAAAATCTAGTCGGCTGCGGCCAAAAGTCAGCAAAATGATCCGCGAAGTTTTTGACATCCGCCTAATAACGGCAATAGAATGGAGTTTAGCCTAAGGATAAGAGATTTTATGAGTCTTATCAAAATCATCATGTACGCGATGGTCTTTGTGTTGAGCATTCTGTTTTTAGGGAGATTTTTCTTCTAGACACGTGGCTCGCACGGGATACTTTTTTCTGACAGTAATTAAGAAACACGCTGAATCGGCGTGTAATGTTTACGAGTAATTTTACGCGAAGGCGGTCGACTTGGCCGCCTTTTTTGTTTTTATGAGCGAATTGCGAAAGATCAAGCGGGCCCTGTTGAGCGTGTCGGACAAAGACGGATTGGTGGAATTCGCGTCGATCCTCGCGGGGCACGGCGTCGAGCTGATCTCGACTGGCGGCACCGCCAAAGCCCTGCGCGACGGCGGCCTGACGGTCACGGATGTTTCCGAGGTGACTGGGTTTCCAGAGATGATGGACGGCCGCGTCAAGACCCTACACCCGAAAATCCACGGTGCCTTGCTCGCCCTGCGAGACAACGCCGACCATCTTGCTTCCATGACGGAACACGCGATCGAGCCGATCGACCTCGTCGTCATCAACCTTTACCCGTTCGAGGAGACCGTTGCCAAAGACGGCGTCACTCTCGACGAAGCGGTCGAAAACATCGACATCGGCGGCCCGGCGATGATCCGGTCGGCGTCGAAAAATTGGCGCGATGTGGCTGTTGTCACAGATTCAAGACTTTATCCCGAAATAACCGCCGAGATGGGCGAAAATGACGGGTCACTCTCGCTCGAAACCCGGGCCCGGCTGGCCGCACTCGCCTATACCCGAACGGCCAGCTACGACCTCGCGATCTCGTCTTATCTGGCCAAGCAGCTTTCGAACGATGACCTTGACCGCCTCGAACCGCTCAACCCGCTTGGAGGATTAATGTTCATCGAGGCCGACGACGAGCCAGAACCGCCTGCGTCAGCAGGCGGTACAAACGCGGATGCCGAACAACTCTCCGAATACAAGCTCATCGAGCTCGCCAAGGTCACCGACCTCCGCTACGGCGAAAACCCGCACCAGAAAGCCGCACTTTACGCGACGAGAGGCGGCGGCATCGCCGGTGCCGAGCAACTTCACGGCAAAGAGATGTCGTTCAACAACTACGTCGATGCCGAGGCCGCTTGGAATCTCGTCCAGGATTTCGACAGCCTCGCCGTCGCGATCATAAAACACACCAATCCATCCGGCGTCGGCACCGGCTCCGACAATCTGGGGGCATACAAACGAGCCCTTTCGACCGACCCAATCTCCGCCTTCGGCGGCATCGTCGCGTTCAATCGAAAGGTCGACGCCGAGGTCGCAAGATCGGTGATCGAAGTTTTCTCCGAAGTCATCGTCGCCCCCGACTATGATGACGCTGCTCTTGAGATATTCAAAAGCAAAAAGA
>JANYIL010000006.1 GCA_025362075.1 Chloracidobacterium sp. | reverse complement strand
GCCTCAAGCTGCGTGATCTGCACCCCGTTCTGGCCGCGCTCGAGGTCTTTTTGGGCAAGCTGCTGTTCGATCAGGCCGATCTGGCTCTGGATCCGCTCATTTTCAAGCTCGAGGCTCTTTTTCTGTAGATCGGATTTGCGGCTCGTCGCCTGGGTCGCATTTTGAACCCGTTTGTCCGAGTTCTTACGCAAGTTCTCGAATTCCTCGTTGAGGCGGTCGATCTCGGCCTGTTTCGCGACCACGGCCGGGAATTTGTCTTTATAGACCTTTTTCAGCGTGTCGAGCTGTGCCTGCAACTCCGCTCGCTTTTTGGTAAGTTCGCCATAGGCCGGCGTGTCCTCGATCGTGGTGGCATGGGCCGTGTCCTGCGTTTCCCTTTCGCCAAAATCCACGATCACACGCATCTGGCGGTTATTCGCCGCTATCGAATCACTCAGGCGGCCTTTTTCGTTGAAAAGCGTCTGTTTTTCCTTGGTAATCGTGTCCTCACGCTGACGCAGGCCCTGGAGCTGGGCGACCAGCCCCTGCTCCGATTCCGGCAGGGTTGCGACGTTTGCCATCATGATGTCGAGGCGTTGTTTTTCGAGGTCGTCGAGTGCCGTCTTCTTTTCGGTTAGTTGCTTTTCAAACAGCTCGTTGGTCGTTTCGGCGACCTCGACCGACTGCTGCACCTGGGCGTTGACGTATTTGCTTGCGAGTTCGGATGTGACATTTCTCGCCGCCTGCGGATCGCGGTCGCGATAGCTGATGCGAAACGCCGCGACCTTTTCGTTGCCGTTTTCGTCGAGCTTAACTACGATGCTTTTATACATCTTGTCGATGATCAGCTCCATCGGCACGCCCTGGGCTCGCTCGGTCTTGTAGAGGTCGTATTTCTGGACCATCGGTTCGAGCGACGAACGGCTCAAGACTTCCTGATTGATCGTAGTCAGTCTCTGCGAAAGGTCCTCGCTGGAGAGCGATTGAACGAGATTCTGCGAGATCGACGGCGGTTTGACCGTCAGCAGCGAGGTCGATTCGTAAATGCTCGGCAAACGATTGACGACATAGCCGATCGCGGCTGTCATCGTGATCATCGGCAGGATAATCAGCCATTTCTGACGCTTAATAATGCCGATCAATTCACCGGGTTTTCTCTGTCTGAATTCAATACTCATCTTGTTTTCCTTGTCTCTTGATCGTTAAACCTAGACCTTTTTACCAAGCTTTTCTTCTGTTTTCGGCTGACTGCTTCGGCCAAGGAGCCGACGGATCAGGACGGCGGTTAGTACAAGGCCGATGCCGAAAACCAGCAGACCGGCGGATTCGGGTATGCCCACGAGCAGCGTTTCGATCGCCGCAAAGTTAAAAATTTCAATTAGAACGGGCATAGCTATTACTCTCGCTGGCTCAGAGCGAAGCCAAAACGCTTTTCGCTTCGGTTACCTCTCTCTGGCTCAGCTCCCCCATGTTTTTGAGCGACGATTCGACCTCACGCCGCGCGGATACCTTGTCACCGGCCTTGGCAAATGCGATGCCGAGCCGCATACGGTAACCCGGATTCGGGGCCGTGCCGTTCTTTTTGGCGTTTGCTTCTTCCAAAGCAACGGCCTTTTTAAGCTGTTCGACAGCCGGCGCCGCCAGGCCTTTTTTCAAATAGATCCAGCCAAGCGTGTCGTAAAATCCGGGCACCGTCTGATTTCTGGCGACCGCACTCGTCGCAAGCCGCAATGCCTCGTCGAGGTTGCCCTGATTGTCGACGATCAGCCACGCCAGGTTATTGGCGGCGATCGGCGCCTCGGGCGTCATGTCGAGCGCTTTGCGGTAGTGCTGCTCGGCCTCGACCATGTTGCCGGCACCGTCTTCGAGAATACCGAGCATTGTGTAGAGCGGAGCCGCGGGCTTTTTGGCGATCACCTTTTTGTATTGGTCGATGGCCTCGTCTGTCCGGTTTTGCGTCGCCAGCAGGCTCGCGTAGGCCGAGTAGGCCTGGAGATAACTTCCATCGAGAGCGATGGCATTAAGCAGCTCTTTCTCGGCCGCCGGAGTATTCTTTTCCGCGGTGTAGATCGTGGCTTTCAGGTATCGCAGGGCCGCCAGAACGTCCGAGCGTCCGCCGTTGGCATTGGCGATCACGTCGAGACGTTGATGGGCACGGGCGGTCTGATTGAGATCGATCGACGTGCTGACAATGCCGCTCACCGCATCGAAATTCTGCGGATCGGTCGCCAGTGCCTTTTCATAAAGGTCAAGGCCGCCCGCCGCATTGCCGTTCACAACCAATGCCTTGGCAAGATTGACCATCGCACCTGACGATTTCGGGCTTAGGCGGACAACCTCGTGCAGATCGGCCGTTGCCTCGGACAATTTGCCAAGGTCGAGATATGCCAGACCGCGTGACGATAACGCACGGACACGCAGTTCCTGTATCGATTGCGAAGTGATCTCGCTGTTTGGCAGAGCGGAATTTGACCGCTCGATCAACTCGTTCGAAAGTTTCAGTGCATTCTGCGGCTCGCCGACCGCAAATGCCGCCTGTATCTTGAGCAGACTCGTTTTCAGAAATGCCGGGTGAAAGCGGTCGAGGTCGGCGATGAACGCCAGTGCCTGATCGTTTTTATCAAGCACGAGCTGGGCCTGGGCCATCAAAAACAGGGCGTCGCGGTTACTGGGCTGTTTCTTTAAGATCTCTTCGAGGTCTTTGACGGCCTCGTCGGCCTTACCTTCCTGCATTTTGGCCCGAACCCGCAGCATCAGGGCCTCAGTGTCGGCGTCGTTGAGCTTTAACAACGCATCGAGCTGTTCGTAAACCTTGGCCTCGTCGTGGCGTTCGAGATAGATCTGTCCGAGACGGTAACGGGCCAGGACGTAATTCGGTGAATCGACCAGTATCTGATCAAGCACCGCGATGGCGTCCTCCTTGCGACCGGTCTTGGAATAGAATTCGGCCAGCTCAAGCTTGCTCTCAGGGCTGTTTTCCTGCATTTGGACCAGGCCCTTATACGCAGCCTCGGCCTTTTCATACTGGTTGCTCGTAACGAAAAACTCGGCGATGGCCTCCCGGGCCTCGATGCTGTTGGCGTCGATCTCGATGGCCTTGTTAAATTGCGTTTCGGCGTCGGCGTCGCGGCTCGCGTAGGTCAGGAATTTGCCATATTCCGTGTGGCCCAGCACCGAAGTAGGATTTGCTTCGATTCCCCGTTTGATCGCGGCTTCGGCCTCGGGTGATTTTTCGCGGGTCGTGTAGAGGCGTTCGAGACTGATATAGGATTCGACGCGTTTTGGGTCGAGGGCGATCGCTTTGTTGACCGCGACAACTACGTCGGCGTCCGGCTTGCCGCGGGCGGCCAGGATTGACGCGGTCAATATGTGTGCCTCGATAAAATCAGGGTCAACCGCAAGCGTATCGTCGCGGAGCTTAGTAGCCTCGGCGATAAGCGGCGGCTGGAGCAGCAGAAAGTAGGTGCCGAGTTTGGTTTTGGCTTCGAGATTCTTGTCGTCGAGATCGACTGTCTTGCGCAATTCGTCGAGCACCTCGTTAAATTTGCCGAGATTCTCATACGAACGCGCAAGCCCCCAATGGGCCTTGGCCGACGTAGTATCCGACTCGGCGGCCGAGCGGAACTGCATCATCGCGTCGTGAAATTTGCGTTTTTGAAGGTATTCCTCGCCCTTTGTCAAAAACTTAGCGGTCGAATGTCCGCAAGCTATAGATAGGATGCCCAGGCAGAGAACGAGAGAGAGACAGGCAAAACGGAAACTGATGATTTGGCACTCTCGGTAACGCATAACGTTTTTCTACTTTGCTAGCCTGTGTTTCCGCCGGCAGGTCGGGGCAATGACCTGTGAAGCGGACAAACTCAGACGTTTCATTTGATCCTCTGGCGGCAACACCGCCGGATCAGCCTCATAAATCTGGTTTCAAAACTTCTTCTCCGACAAAACAAGTTTTATCGTTAGTTGAGAAATAGACTCAATCACTGGCTGATTTCAGAAAATTTTGTTTTTTAATGTTGTACCGGAATGGGAAACACCGATACCAAGGCCGAAAGGATGGAAGATCGGCACTTTTAGGATAGCAAATTGGGTAGGACATAGCGAGATAATTCTTGTCTCGTGTTAGAACTCCGTGAAAATGTCCTGTAAAGAACTCGATAGAAATGTCCTCTAGGGAAAGAGCCTAAGATAAGCCTTTTAAGGGGGCATTGATGGCAGAAAGAGGGACATTGGAGATGAGCAGAAAAGAGCGGGAGACG
>JANYIL010000076.1 GCA_025362075.1 Chloracidobacterium sp. | reverse complement strand
GCCCACCAGCCAAACCGCGCCGAGCCGTCGGAATTTGCCGGGCGTATACGCCTGTTTGTTCTTAATCCCCCGCGTCATGTTCTCTACGAAAAGATCGACCGCCGAACCGAGCAGCACTTTGCGAACGGGCTTGTCGACGAGGTCGTGCAATTACGCGCTGGCGGCTTGCGCGACGATACCAACGCCCTCGGGGCGCACGCCTATCGGCGCGCCTGCGAATACCTTTGCGGGACGCGCGACCTCGCCTCGGCCATCGAAAAGGCCCAGCAGGACGTTCGTAACTACGCAAAACGGCAATTGACCTGGTTTCGACGCGAAAGCGGCGTGACTTGGCTCGATGGTTTTGGCGACGATCCGGCAATTTTTGATGTTTTGCTTGCCAAAATAGGCGTCGATTAAAAAGATATTTATTCGCTCAGCTTATTTTGATATAATCTCTTCCGTATCGCCACGCGATTAATAGAGAACAGGGAAGGTTTATGGAAAAGCAAGCTGCCCAGAATATTCAAGATGCATTTTTGAATTCGGCGCGTCGCGAGCGAATAGCAGTTGTCATTCATCTCTTGCCGGGCTCGACAGTGTCGGGACGAATCAAGAGTTTTGACAAATTTTCGTTATTGCTCGATGTCGGCGGCCCTGACGTGTTGATCTTCAAACACGCTATTTCCTCGATCTCACAGGAACGCCGGCCCGCACCGGAACAGCACGCTTGAAAGGAAAATTCATCACGTTCGAGGGCATTGACGGTAGCGGCAAATCGACGCAGCTCCGCATGTTGGCTGACGTTCTAAGAGCGCGCGGTCTGGATATCATCACGACGCGTGAGCCGGGCGGGACGACGCTTGGCCGTCATTTGCGCGAAGCATTCCTTGAGACCAAGGAAACCGTTGCTCCGATGGCGGAGCTGCTTGCCTTTGCAGCCGACCGCGCGCAACACGTCGAATTTCTTATCAAACCGTCTATCGCGGGCGGCAAGATCGTGATCTCCGACCGTTATGCCGACGCGACGTTTGCCTATCAGGGGGCCGGACGGGAAAACTCGGCCGAACAGGTCAATCAGGTGATCGCTCTCGCGACCGGCGGGTTGAAACCAGATCTGACGCTGTTTTTCGATATTCCGGTCGAAATCGCGATCTCGCGAATGAGTGTCCGCGACGAGTCGCAGGCGAAAAAAAACCGGATGGACGAGGAAACCGCCGAGTTCTATTCCCGCGTTCGTGAGGCGTATTTCGAGATCGCCCATAGGGAGCCGGAACGATTTCGCATAGTCGACGCAAGCGGCTCTGTCGAAGACATCCATATCTCGGTCGTCGGTCTCGTTGATGGGTTGATCAATCTGGATGTTTAGGAAGAATTATCTTACAGTCTCGATCCGATAGGTGGCGAGATTCGGTGTATAATTACGAAAAGAGCATAGCCGTCTAAGGGAAAAATCATGTCCTCCTTACCGACGAAAAAACTAACACCACTTGAGTTTCTCGAATTTGAACGGAAGGCTGAAGAAAAGCACGAATATCTCGATGGCGAAATATTCGCGATGTCTGGGGCTAAACGCAACCACAACAAGATTACGATCAATTTGAGTGGCTTGATTTGGCAGCATCTAAAGGGTAAAGACTGCGAAAGCTACTCGAACGACATGCGGGTTTTCGTTCCCAGAAGCGGACTCTACACCTATCCCGACCTGGTGGTCGTTTGCGGTGAGCCGCAGTTTCAGGACGACGTGCATGATACGCTCCTCAACCCTGTGATGCTGATCGAGGTCCTGTCTGATTCGACCGAGGGCTACGATCGCGGACGCAAATTCCAGCATTATCGAAGCATCGAAAGCCTGGACGAATACGTCCTCGTCTCGCAAAACGAAGCTCGGATCGAGAAGTACATCAAACAAGGCGACGGATTCTGGGTCTTATCCGAGGCGGTCGGCCTCGACTCGGAAATCACTCTCGACGCTATTAGCTGCACGATGCCCTTGGCAGAAGTTTACGATAAAATTAATTTCTCTTTGGAATCGTAAACCGGTCAAAGCTAGTGTCGGTGATCCGATCAATCGTCATGTTTAAGAATCTCATTGGAAACGAACACGTAAAACAGACGCTCAACCGGCTGCTGGCGAATGGGCGCGTGTCGCATTCGCTGCTCTTTGCGGGTGACGAAGGCGTCGGGAAACGGCAGTTTGCACTCGAGCTGGCACGGGCTTTTGTTTGTCGGGATTCGGAAAACTTTCAGGCTTGCGGGGTGTGTGCGGCGTGTCTACGGGCGGACGTTTTTGTGGTCCCGACGAGCGAAAAAAAGGATGACTATCAACAGGTATTTTTTACCGGGCACCCCGACATTGGGCTCGTCATTCCATTCAAACGCAATATTTTGGTCGATGCGATCCGCGATCTCGAACGCGAGGCAAACTTTCGTCCGTGCGAGGCACAGGCTCGATTCTTTATCATCGACGATGCCGAAAAGATGAACGACGCGGCCGCCAATGCGCTGCTAAAAACGCTCGAAGAGCCCGCTTCGACGACCTATGTATTTCTCATCACCTCGCGTCCCGATTCGTTGCTGCCGACGATCCGTTCGCGGTGTCAGATGGTGCGGTTCGCTCCCGTCGCGACCGACGAGATCGAGCGGTTTTTGATCGATGAAAAGGCTTTTTCTTTCGACGAAGCCCATCTTGCCGCCCGACTCGCTCGGGGCAGCATCGGCCGGGCCGTTTCTATTGACGTTAAGCAGTTTCGTGCCGAACGCGACCGGATGCTCGGCGTCGTCAGTAACGCGATCCAGACCGGCGACCGCGCGGCCCTGCTTCGCACGTCGGAAGAGATGAACGACGCCAAGAATAAAGATCGGTTTGAGCAAAATATTGATATTCTGGAGTCGCTCATTCATGACGTCTGGACACTGAGTGTTGGCGCTGACGCGGGCCGTCTGGCAAACACCGACCTTGCCGATGAGCTTGGGAAACTGGCCGCAAACGCCGGAGCTATTGACCTGACGAAATGGCTTGCCGAGATCGAAACGATGCGCGATAATTTCGCCGTAAATATCAATCGCAAGATTGCCGCCGATTCGCTATTTATGACGATGGCGAATAATTAGATCTTTTTGGGAACAAAGCAGATGCACTCGGTGTCTAAGGGGTTCTCTGTAGTTCTAAAATTTGGTTCGAAGGGGGGAATTGAAGATGAATAAATTGTTTTCTGGTTTTGTGGGTGTTTTTCTCAGCCTCACGGTCGCTGTCGTGGCGGTGGTCGCTCAGGAAAATGCGGTAAGAACGGTCAACGGCGGTGTTTTGAACGGTAAGGCGGTCAGCCTGCCAAAGCCGGAATATCCGGCCGATGCAAAGAACGAGGGTGCCGAAGGATCTATCGCGGTTAACATAACGATCGACGAAAATGGCAATGTCACCTCGGCCAAGGCGTTGCCAAACTATTTTGGCGGCAAGAAAACGGATGCGGGTGATGCGCCCGAAGCAAAGCCGGCAAACCCCCTGCTGATCGAAGCCGCGGAAAAGGCCGCCATGGGAGCAAGGTTTTCGCCGACGTTGTTGAGCAGCCAACCAGTCCGGGTCACGGGCATGATCGTTTACAATTTTGTCGCGTCGTCATCGCAAGATGTTAAATCGCCCAAAACGATTGACGACGGGATCCTGAACGGCAAGGCTATAAGTATGCCCGCTCCAACCTATCCTCCGGCTGCCCGCGCTGTCGGTGCCAGCGGAACGGTGAGTGTCGAGGTAACGATCGATGAGCAAGGGAATGTCATCAACGCCCGAGCAGTCTCGGGCCACCCGCTATTACAGCGGGCGGCGACCGAAGCGGCCCGCAATGCGACGTTCTCTCCGACCTATCTTAGCGGCCAGCCAATCAAAATTACAGGCATAGTGGTATATAATTTCGTAGCGGGAACTAAACCGGACGACAAATAACGGCGTCCCGCATTTTGGGTGTCGATAATTGATGGAATCCTCGAAATATGAACGGACCCTGGCCGCCGTGGCTGTTGCCGCGGCGGCTTTCGGTTCGACCGCCGTCTGGTATTTCAACCCCTCGGAAGTTCATTTCTTCCCCGTGTGCCCGCTCTATGCGATGACTGGATTTGCGTGCCCGGGCTGCGGTCTGACGCGCGGATTTCATGCCCTATTTCACGGTGATATCGGAAACGCCCTGCATTTCAACGCGCTGCTGCCGGTTTGGACGCTGATCTTCGGTTATGTATTTGTGTCGCTGCTGCTGCTTGCGGTTCGCGGAAAAGGCTTGCCGATGTGGCCGACGATGCCGAGATTTTTGTGGACGTTTATGATCGTTCTGCTCACCTTCGGCGTCGTGCGAAATATCCCTGCTTATCCGTTCAGTTTCCTGTTTCCATAAGAAGAGTTAGCCATGAATTACACAAATAACACGAATAGAAGGATCAATTCCTATTCGTGTCATTCGTGTAATTCGTGGCTAACTCTTCTTACGTGATTTGGACGAGCGGCTTATTCTCTAGGAGCGATTTGGCGGCAGAGCCTTCCTTTCGAAGTAATTCCACTTCCTTTACAAATTCTTCGACAATATCCGCCCCGGCGACGCGGCGCATGGGGACACCGTCCTTGAATATCATCCCGACATTGCGGCCGAATGTGATGCCGAGCTGCGAATCGTGAGCTTCGCCAGGGCCGTTGACCGCACAGCCCATGATCGATAGGTGCAGGGGTTCTTCGACATGGGCGAGGCGGCGTTCGACCTCGGTAACGATCTCGACAAAATTATCAATATCGAGCCGTCCGCAGGTCGGACAAGCTACCACCGTGACGCCCCTTTTGCGTAGCTCGAGAGATTTTAATATCTCCCAGCCGACGCGCACCTCTTCCTGCGGCTCGGCAGCCAGGCTGACACGGATCGTGTCGCCGATGCCGTCGTGCAGCAGAATGCCGAGGCCCATTGCCGATTTGATCGTGCCGCCAAACGGGGTTCCGGCCTCGGTGACGCCGAGATGCAGCGGATAATCGACCTTTGCGGCCATCAGGCGATAGGCCTCGACCATGCGGTTAACGTCGGATGCCTTAAGCGAGATGATCGTGTTCGAAAAGCCGAGATCTTCGAGAATGCGGATGTGCCTCATGCCGCTCTCGACCATCGCCTCGGGCGTCGCGGTGCCGTATTTTTTGAGCAGGTCCTTTTCAAGCGAACCGCCATTAACGCCGATGCGAATTGGCACTTTCTGGACTTCGGCAGCACGGACGATCTCGCGAACACGATCTATCGAGCCAATATTGCCGGGGTTGAGGCGGAGCTTGTCGATACCAGCGTCGAGGGCCTTGAGGGCGAGTTTGTAGTGAAAATGAATGTCCGCGACGATCGGCACATCCGTTCGCTTGCGGATCTCGTGCAAGGCCGCCGCCGCATCGTCATCGGGAACGGCGATACGGACAATCTCGCAACCAGCCGCGACCATTTCCTCGATCTGGCGGATCGTAGCGTCGACATCGGTCGTGTCTGTTTTGGTCATCGACTGCACGACGACCGGAGCCCCGCCGCCGATCGGCACGTTGCGAACCATTACCTGTCTTGTGACTCTGGCCATATGAATTTGAAACAACGGATTGACACAGATTTACACGGATTTTTTCTGCGTTAATCCGTGTAAATCCATTGTTGCCATCTTACTTGCCAACTAACCGCGAGACGTCAAAAAATATTACTGTCACCATCAGCAGCAGCACGATCGCGAGGCCGGTCAACTGGATACGTTCGCGGGCAACCATCGAGAGAGTTCGCCCAAACCATGACAGCACCTTTTCGATGCCGAGCACCATGATCTGGCCTCCGTCGAGCATCGGTATAGGCAGCAAATTCATTACGCCGAGGCTCAGCGATATCGCCATCAGGACCGAAAGAAGGCCGAGAAATCCGCTTGCAAAGACCGTTGTGATAATGATCTGGCCAATGCCGATCGGGCCCGAAACGGTATCGCGAGCTGCGCGTTCGCCGGTGCCGACCTGCCCTAAAGCCTTACCGGTCAACCTGAGTATTCTCGAATTTTGTGTGACGGCCTCGCCGGCGGCCCCGACAACGCCTACCGACTCGCGGGTACTCATCAGCGTCGGGTCAAAGGCGATCCCGATCCGCCATTCGCCGTCTTTCTGGACAGCATGTGTCGTTAGTTCTGTCCGCTGGCCGTTGCGGGTTATCGCCAATTTGATCGACTGGTCCTTGGTCTCGCCAACGAGGATCTTCATTTCCTGGCTGTTGCGTATGGCTCTGTCGTTGACAGACGTGATCCAGTCGCCTTTCTGTACGCCGTCTTTACCGGCCGGCATTGTGGGGTCAACGCTGCCGACAACGACCGGTTCGGTGCCGGCGTCGGGGGCCATGTCGAGAAATCCGCCCGATTGGCCATTCTCGGTCACTTTGGTCGGTTTGATCGTTAGGGCGTTTCGCTGACCGTTGCGTTCGACGACGACCGGCACTTCTTTTTCAGGGATCAGTAGGGCGTCGTCCTGAATGCGGTCCCACGACGGATTTTCGACACCGTCAAAGCTGACGATGCGGTCGCCGGCCTTGATACCGGCAACATCGGCTGCTCCGGCGGGTTTCACAAACCCGACGATCGGCGCCGGATTGGCCGGGACGCCATAAATCATCGCCATCGTAAAGGGTATCGCGAGCGCCAGCACGATATTCATGAACGGCCCGCCGATCATCACGAGAAACTTTTGCCAGCGGGGCCGCAGTTCGTACAGCTCGCCTTCGGGCACCTCTTCTTTCGGCTGCTCGTCCTTACCCTCGAGCGGGCCGGTCGCTTCGTCGCCATAAAGTTTCACATAGGCGCCGAGCGGGATTGCCGAAATACGATAGTCGGTGTTGCCGATCTTGATACCGGCCACCCTCGGCCCGAGCCCAAAGAACGAATAAGCCTCGACCCGCATCCCGAACATCTTGGCCACGATAAAATGGCCAAATTCGTGAATGTTAATGGCGACGCCGAGAACGAAAAGTATAGCTAAAATTGCGATTAAGATATCTGGCATTTATTATGTTTCGTCACCGAACTATAGGTTGGAGGCCTTATCGGATAAATTAGTTGTTAAAAACAAGTGGCTGTCATGGCAACATGTCCTCGACCTTGATTTTTGTATCGTGTCTTTCGAGAGGAGAAACAGAATCTCCGGGAAGAAAGATAAGTTTTTCGGCGTAATCAAAATCTGAGTCCTCTCTGGCTACCGGTTTCCTGTAAACTTCGACCTGACGCTGCTTCAAATTTACGATCCAGTAGTCCTCTATTCCATTTTCAGCATACAGTTTCAGTTTCCTGGTTCGGTCGAACCGAACGGAAGTAAAGGCGACCTCAACCAGAAGCGTCGCCGTGGTCGGATGAGCGTCGGAAAAATCGCGTATCGAGCCTATCACGACGGCAATATCCGGTTCCGGCTCATCTATACTGCTAAAACTCATCGGCATTTGAGGACGAACCACAAAGCCTTTTTCGAAGATTTTCAACATCAGATTCATAACCAGTTGAATGCCCGTAGCATGAGGCGATAACATTGGCGACATTTCAAAGATTTCTCCTTTAATGAGTTCAACGCGTCGGCCATCGAATAGGCCGAGCTCATACATTTTGTAATACTCATCGACCGACCACCGAATGCCGTGCGGTGCGCCGTTTTTCTTAAACTTGTGTCCGTTTGATAACGTCTGTCGGGGCTTTCGCTCCAGAACTGTTTGCATAACTAACCTCACTCATGCCGAAGCCGATTTACTCAGTTTCATTATAGCGCGTGTCCGGGCCCATCTGTCAGTTTCGAGCACCGCCTCAATGGTCGAAATATCTCGGGTTTCATGCTCACTCATCACCGCCCGATTGATCTCGGCGATCTCGCTCAGTCTTATTTTTCCGTCGAGAAATGCCTGCACTGCCATCTCGTTGGCGGCATTGAGAACTGCCGCCATTGTCCCGCCCGCCTTTAACGCGGCAAACGCGAGGCCGAGGCACGGAAAGCGTTCGAGGTCGGGTTCTTCGAAATTTAGCTGCCTGAGTTTTGAAATATCGAGTGGTGTCAGGCCGCTCTCCTTTCTGTCCGGATAGGTCAACGCGTACTGGATCGGGTGCCGCATGTCGGTCACGCCGAGCTGGGCGATGATCGAGCCGTCAACCATTTCGACCATCGAATGGACGACCGATTGTGGGTGGACGATGACCGAGATCCGGTCGGCGTCAAAACCGAAAAGCCATTTGGCCTCAATGACTTCCAGCCCTTTGTTCATCAGCGTGGCTGAGTCGATGGTGATCTTGTCACCCATCTTCCAATTTGGATGATTCAACGCCTCGGCACGCGTGGCGTTCTCGATCCTTGTCTTAGGCCACTGGCGAAAAGGCCCGCCGGACGCGGTCAGGATGAGTCGTTTGACCTCAGACTTTCGCTCGCCGCGCAGGCATTGGTGGATAGCATTGTGCTCGCTGTCGACGGGCAGAATTTCGGCACCCGACTTTTCGGCGGCCCTGGTCATCAATTCGCCCGCCATGACGAGCGTTTCTTTATTGGCCAAAGCGATGCGTTTTCCGGCCTCGATGGCCCGGAGCGTCGGGACGAATCCAACGGCCCCGACCGTCGCTGAGACGACCGTCTCGGCCTCAGGGTGTGTGGCCACTGCGACCAGGCCGGCGTCGCCGGTCTCGATACGCGGTATCGAGGCATTTAGACTGTGCAGTTCGCGTTCCAACTCCGCCGCACAGGCTTCATCGACGCACGAGACGAGTTCCGGCTTGACTACAGCTATCTGCTCGGCAAACTTTACGACATTACGTCCAGCAGCCATCGCAACGACGCGAAAACACCCAAGATGTTCGATAACTTTTACTGTGTTGCAGCCGATTGAGCCGGTGGAACCGAGGATGGAGATGGCCTTCATAAAATCGAGTTTAGAATAGCATATTTGGGGGGCGTCGGCGGTAGTTTTATGCGATCTCTTTCATCGATGAGTTTTAGCGTAGTCGCGATAATAGTCGTTGATATAATCTTTCATCCAGATCTGCCAAAACCCAAAGCCGAATTTTTTCGCCTCGTCGTTGGCCTGTTTGCCGGTCCAACCGTCATGAGTGATGCGGTAAATTGCGACAACTGTCCCAGTGCGGTCCGAGCCGCGTTTGCAGTGGATGAAAAGCGGTTGGTTTTCGGGAGTGTCGATCTGTTTGATGATCGCGTCGATATTATCCGTTTTGGGCTTAAACCAATTGCTTTCGGGAACGTTGATAAAGCGGATCCCGGCGGCCTTTGCCCAGGCCTCTTCTTTCCGCTCACGGTCATCGGCATCTCTTAAATTGATAATGGTCTTGACTCCCATTCGCTTTAGCTCCGCAATGCCGGCCTCGGTCGGCTGGCCGCCGCGATAGAGATGGTCGTTGACCTTGTAGAGATTGGGCAGGTCTTCCCTCACGTTTGCGTGTCCCACGGTTAAAAGCAAAACGGCGAAGATCAAAACTGCTGGAATTCGCTTGAGCATAGATGGCACCTATTTGCTAATACTGGCGGAAACGTCGCTTGCGGCAAGCAACGTTTCGTCGCCGGTCTTCATATTCTTGAGCTTGACCTTACCTTCCCGGATCTCGTCGTCGCCCAGTATGCAAACGTAAGGCACTTTGATCGAATCGGCATATTTTATCTGCTTGCCGAGCTTATCCACCTCGGGATATACAGTCGTTCGGATGCCGCTCGCGCGTAATTCGTTGGCGAGCTTTAGCGAAGCCGCGATCGTGTCTTCGCTCCAGATCGTGACCATCACATCGGCAGGCGTCGAATCGGCGATCTCCGGTGGGAACATACCGCGTTCCTCCATCACGACGAGAATACGTTCGAGGCCGAGCGAAAATCCGCACGCCGGGATCTGTTCCTTGCCAAACATCCCAATAAGACCGTCATATCGGCCGCCGCCGCCAAGCGAACCGGCGAGGTCGGGGACGTTGATTTCCATGATTGTTCCCGTGTAATACGAAAGGCCACGCGCGAGGGTAGGGTCCACAACAATGCGATTCCTAAACGGTAGCTCTGAACTGAGAGCGACGATTTCAGCGAGTTCGCGAAGCCCACTTGAACTCAAGTTCCTCGACATCGTGTTAGCGAGAGTGCACAATACACCAAAATTCCTTAGTAGCGGAAGATTCGCCGCAACCGCGTCTAGAGGGCCAGGATGCGCGTCGAAATAATCCCTAGCTTCCGTATATAGGTTCTCATATTCCTTGACTTTAGTAAGAATTTCGAGAAGGTTCTTTTTTTGCGAATCATCAAACGTGCGGCTTGAGCGCTCTAAGATAAAAAAATCGAAGAAGCCTAACAGCCTATTGCCTACATCGTTTGAGATGCCACGAGAGACGAGCTCTCTCTCGACA
>JANYIL010000271.1 GCA_025362075.1 Chloracidobacterium sp. | reverse complement strand
CTTGTCTGCAATTTCGAACATAAGGGGATTGATTTGCACAATCACGGACAAACACAAACAAAACTGGTAGAACAGTTAGCTTTTGGATTCACGGTATAAAGAAGCCACTTCCGCAGGCTTCTTCCATTCCGACGCGCGACTACCCGCGAATGCAAATCCTAACCATCGAAGAAGTCCTCGCCGGAAAACAAATAGAAATGCCCCCATCAACCGGCCCGTTCAAACAAGCGGAGAAAATGTCGTCAGATAATGCGGATCAAAATACGTTGGGCTTTGATTAAGTTATGGATCAGAAAATCAATCGTGACGCAATTCTGACTTCTGCACGGTTGATCAGAGAGAACTACATCTTCCGAATGCGCAACCAGATATGTGAAAACACGAAGCGACATGTTCAGCGTGGATTTCTACAACGATTGAGCATGATTGCCGCCGTCGCGGTGATACTAGACGACGAACTTAACAAGGCTACTGGCCCGATAGGAATTCACCTTGCGGAACGCCTATCTTTGTTCGTGAATTCATATTACTTAAACTTGGCTGGGTCGTTGGATAATCTAGCTTGGGCATTGACTTATCACCACAGTTTGCTTGCAAACATTGACGAAAATGAAATTGAACATCGCAAAGTTGCTCAACTTCTTAATAGGAAGTTTCTCACCTTGCTTAGCAATAACGGTTTAGCTCAATTATCTGACACGTTAATACCGTTTACCGATTGGTATTGGGAAATGCGCGAATTTCGCGATCCTGCCGCACACCGAATTCCATTATTTGTGCCTCAGTCAATTTATTCGGAAGCTGATGTCGCCAAGGCAAATGAACTTGATAAAGAGGGTTCTGATTTAATTGCAAGCGGGGAATACGATGAGGGGATGTGTTTGATCCGGGAATCGTTTAGTCTTGGGGAATTCGTCCCAATTTTCACGTCCGAAAGTCCTAGAATCAAGAATTATTTCATTGCCGAACGTATTAATTACGATAATGATAATTGGACGAGAATCGTCATGGCGGTTTTTGATTATGGTTTCCCGCCGAAGACCACAAACGTTTCGTAAATGTAACAGCTTGAAATAGCGGGCTTTGCCGCTCGATGTGCGGCGGGGCTTTGCCTTGCCGGGAGATGTTCTTCTGAGTTTTGAGGCTGCTCTGGTCGGTGGCATGGCCTCAATCATCAGCATTTCCGCAAATAGACGGGCGCAGTCCACGCGGACACGTCCATTTGTTGCCCAAAAATTCTTGACTATGGTTGGTATAATGTGCTATCGTTGAAACGCATTTGATGTGCCTACACCCTCGCAAGACGGGAAGCGGATCGGATCGATCTTTGACAATAAAAATGGGGAATAATGAATTGTAAATAGCGAAGGCGTGTCTCACCGAACATTGGTTTGAGTGCCGAGTGAGAATCGATGTAACAGCATTATTTGTAAGAGTTACAGGCATTGCCTTACATTGTCTTATTTTTTTTCAAAAACGGCGGGACAAGGCCCTAAAATCGCCGTAACTCCAATAAAAACAATGAATTGCGTGTCCCACGGGGTCGTGGGACAAGCGTGGGACAGCGGGACAGAACCAAGGCAAAAGTAAAAAGGCAAAAGGCACAATTTCAGAAGATAACAATCTGCTTTGGATTTCGTCCCGTTTTAGCTTATGGTTTTGAGTGCGGCCACTATACCTGATGTCGAATTCATCTGCGGTTCAAAAATACATCGATTGGGCGTTAAAGGCTTCGCTGTTTTTGCTCGCTCTTTCAGCCCCGGTATCGATCGCGGCGACGCAGATCGCGTGGTCTCTTGCACTGCTGTTCTGGCTGATCAGGGCCTTTTTTGTGCGGCCGTCGATGCGCAGGGACGGCATCGCGATTGCGACCCTGGCATTTGTCGGGCTGACGCTCGTATCGTCAATTTTCTCGTACGAGCCGCAGGTTAGTTTACGAAAAATGGTCGGGGTGTCCTTGGTCACGATCGTTTACCTCGTTTCCGATGCCATCAGCGATGCTAAATGGACAAAACGGCTGGTCGTCGTAATGCTCGCTTCGGCGGTGGTCGCGGCGGCCTATTCGATGGGGCAAACCGCTATCGGCAAGAACTTGAAGGTCGTGCACCTCGCCCCGAACAGCCCTCTGCTGGCGGTCGGCGTTCAGGAGAACGACACGATCCAAACCGTGGACGGCAAGAGCGTGAATTCGCCCGACGAACTAGCCGCGTCCGTCGCAAACGCCCCTGAAAATGGCGCTGCCAAGATCCACGTATATCGCTACGAGCTGTTCTTTGACTACGAAATGCCGGTGACCGCAATGCTCACCGCGAACGACAACGCGGGACGTTTTGGGATCACAGAATGGGTTCGTGGACGCGACATTCGGGCGGAGGGGTTTTACGGGCACTATACGACGTATTCCGAGGCGACCCAGCTCATCGCTTCGCTCGCCCTCGGCCTGCTGATCCTCGTGCCCGGCGGCCTTTTTGCGAGAAATCGCATTGTCCTGGCGGTCGTCCTGGCGGCATTTTGCGTCGGGCTGTTCCTGACCATTACGCGTGCATCGTGGGCGGGGTTTGCGATCTCGGCGACGGTAATGGTCCTCGTCGGCACGAGCCGTAAGACGATTATTATCTGCATTTTATGTGCGATACCGCTTGCGGCGGGCGGGCTCTATTATTTGCAGCAGAAACGAAACGTCGCCTTTGTCGACACGAGCGACGGTTCGACGACCTGGCGAATGATGGTCTGGCGCGAAGGCTTTGGCGTACTGGTATCCAACCCCAGGCATTTGGCGGTCGGCATCGGCATGGATTCGTTAAAGACGCACTGGCAGGACTGGAAGATGTTTGACAACGGATGGCAGCCGATGGGGCATATGCATTCGGACTATCTTGAGTTTGCGTTCGAACGCGGCGTTCCGGCACTCATTGCGTGGATCATTTGGATGTTCTTTTATCTGAGGATGCTGTGGCGAGGTTTCCGGCGAAAAGACCTCGATTGGTTTGAACGCGGCGTTTTGCTTGGCAGCCTCGGCGGCACAGTCGGCTTTCTATCGAGCGGGGTCGTTCATTACAATTGGGGCGATTCCGAGGTCGTGATGATCTTTTATCTATTGATGGGCTTGAGTTTAGCTGTGCTGGGCGGAAAGCCGGAACCGAACGCCGAGGCTCACGCGGTTTAGTTTATTGAGCTTGGAAAATCCTAAACAATTTTCATCCGGTGTAGCGCTGACCTTTGGTGCCCGTTTGCTGATGGCCGCCAATAGTGTGATTGCGAGTGTTCTCGTCGCGCGTCTGCTCGGAGCCGAGAGCCTGGGCATCTATCTCATACTGACTGCGACGGTGCAGGTGCTGATTCATATCAGTGGTTTTGCTCTCTATTTCGCCAACACGTACTTTGTTGCACGTTCGCCCGAGAAATTGATACCCATCGCAGTAAACTCAGCTTTTTTTGCTATTTTGAGCGGCGGTGTTTGCGTATCTATCGTTTTGTTTTTTGTCCGCGGATTGCTGCCGGGCATTCCGCATGAACTCGTCTTGATCGGTCTCGTTTCAGTACCTTTTCAGGTAATAACCACCTATGCACTAAATCTCTTTCTTGCGAAAGGCGAGATGACGAAATACATTTTTGTGGATCTGGTTAACCAGTCATCAGTAATGATCAGTGCGGTTATAGTACTTTTGATCGTAGGCGGCGGTATTCAGCTTTTAATCTCTGTAAACACGGCGGCTGCGATCTTTATGACGATGGTTGCGGCCGCAATGTTCTATCGGAGCGCTGCCGCTCAGTTTCCTCGAATGAAATGGCGGATAGATGCCGCCTTGATCGCTCCGATGATGCGATATTCTTTTAAGGGTTTTGTGCTGTGGGCGTCTACTTTACTGGTTTACCGACTGGACCTTTTGGTCATTAACTACTTTCGCGGGGCGGCCGAGGCCGGTGTTTACGCAGTAGCTACGCAGTGTACGCTTTTCCTCCTCATGCTTCCGCATGTGATATCGCACCTTTTGCAGGCGCGTGTCGCTGCAACGCAGGACGAAGGCGGCGACTTTAGCTGTCGAGTAGCGCGAAATACGTCGTTGCTCCTTTTTGCGGCGTGTTTGTTAAGTGTCCCCGGAGCTTTTTTGGTCTCGGCGGTCTACGGGCCGGGGTTCAGCGATCTACCTGCCCAGTTGTGGATACTGTTGCCGGGTGTCTATCTTATGGGTGTGCAATTGGTTATTTCGCAATATTTTATGGGCACAGGTATCCCCATGTTTCTGCCGATAGCATGGCTAATGACCCTGACCCTGAATATTGTCCTGAATCTGGTCATGGTGCCTATCTACGGAGCCCGCGGAGCCGCTGTGGTGTCAGCGATTTGTTACGCTGGTATTTCGTTCGTGGTATTTACGCTCTTTAAAATAAAGATGCATCATTCCCTGAGATCCATGCTTGTGCCCAGTGCTGCGGAGATCAGATCAATACCGTCGTTGTTGTTTCGGCCAAGGGTGAGCGATCCCATCGGCGAGTAACAATGGATTTTAGAGTTGGTTACGCTCCTAAACCATAACGTGGAGATTGGATGAATACTGTTCGAATAGCTAAAGCATTGATGAAGATGTTTGAGAGATTCCCCCAATTCTCGGAAGACGAGGTGGGAGAATTAAGTGACGTTTTTAATCATAAGTCTTTTCTGGAGGGAGACGGCGCAACGCGAAAATCCATCATGCTCAAAGCCTCAGAGAGCAAATACAATGGCGAAATTCGGTATCCCTGGGATAATTACTTCGGATTTTCTCTGAAGCCGCTTTTGCAAGGGAAAACCGCCCTGGATCTGGGTTGCCTGGCAGGCGGGAGAAGTATAGCGTGGTTTGAACGATATGAATTGCAACAAATTTCAGGGATTGACATAAAAGACGAGTATATTGAAGCCGCTCGACAGTTCGGATCTATTCACAAAGCTAATACCGATTTTAGAAAAAGTGTCGCGGAATCAATGCCTTTTGAGGATGAGACTTTCGATGCGATCTTGACTTTCGACGTTTTTGAGCACGTTCAAGACATCAAGAAAACCCTGGCTGAATGCCATCGCATTTTAAAAAAAGGCGGCAGATTGTTTTTGGTTTTCCCAAGCTATTTCCACCCAATTGAACATCATTTGGCCTCGGTTACGTTGACGCCCGGTATTCATTGGTTATTTAGCGGCGAAACCTTGATGAAAGCCTATTGCGAAATCCTTGAAGAACGTGGCGATGACTCTTACTGGTATAAACGAGAATCACCAAATTTGGAATCATGGGAAAAATGCAACACGATAAACGGTACAACGTATTCTCAATTTACAAAATTGATTCGTTCGATGAATTGGAGGGTTCATACTAAAGCTCATCGGCCGTTGGGATCTATCGGGCGGAACATTTCTAAACATACATCGGCAAAAATTGTCAGTAATTTGTTTCTTCCCTTAACGTATCTGCCTAGTCTGCAAGAACTATTTCTTCATAGAATAACGTTTGTTCTCGAAAAATGAGTCTTCAGAAACGAGGAGGTGGAAATCGCGTGTTCCCGCACTGAACCCAGAACATATTCACCAATACGCATATGTTGTTCGAGAATGTGGACGACGGAGCAAAGAAGTGCGGCTTGAGTTCGGGAACTCAAGCCGCGGATAATCAGAAAGGGGTTATGCTGTAGGCCTCGCGGATATGTAGGCAAAAGGTGGATTTTCAATGGGTAGGGCAATGTGCCCAGCGAACAGACCCTTCCGCGTTGGTCAATTCGCCGGCACTGGAACTTTTTCTTGTCGAAGGCCGATCCGCTTAGCTTCGCGCTGGATTACATTCGGATCGCTCTTCAACGTATGGATCTCTTCCTGCAGAGCAAGGTTTTCGTCCATCAGATTCTGTATTTGCGAGGCAAGCTGCGTATTTTGGGTCGCCTCTTCTTTCATTTCTGTAAAAGCACGAAAATTGATCGAAACACCGAGCATCACAAATATCGAGAACACAATCACAAATGACAGCCACCAGGGTGCCGTTCGACGGCTCGCGGCGGCAGGGTTAGCCCGGCGTATTTTCGTGGTCGAGGAGCGTTTCGCGGCGGCGTACGTAGAGCCTCGCGAATCATCCCAATAAATATCTGCGGCCTTGCTCAAGTATTTCCTCCAGTTCCTGCTTACTTTCGCTCTCTGCGTATATTCTGACCATCGGCTCGGTGCCTGATGGTCTCATCAGCATCCAGGCATTGTTTTCAAAAAGAAACTTCACGCCGTCAATGCGATTTATGTTTTCAATCCGACGCCCGCCGATAACGGTTGGCCCCTGCTCTAGCTTATCTCTAAGCTTATCGGCAACATCGGGCGTTAACTTTACCCCAATTCGTCCCGATTCGAGCTTGCCGTCTCTTTTGAACAACTCGCCCAATTGCTCTGTCAAACTCGCTCCTCTCGCGGCGACTGCCTCGGCGGCCAATAGACAGGCCAAAATGCCGTCTTTTTCGGGGTAATGCCCGCGTATTGAGAGACCGGCGGATTCCTCTCCGCCAAGGATGATCTCGTCTTTGATTATCAATTCGCCGAGGTACTTGAAACCGACCGGCGTTTCGTAGAGCCTTATTCCCCTTGCTTTTGCAACCCTGTCAACCTGATGCGACGTTGCGACACTGCGTCCGACTCCCAATGTCCAGCCGCGGCTCTCTACAAGATAATCTGTCAAAAGGGCGATTAGTTGGTTAGGAGTAATAAACTCGCCATTGGCGTCAATTATTCCAAATCTGTCGCCGTCACCGTCCGTCGCGAGGCCTAATGTCAGGCCTTTCTCAACGACCAGTTTTTTCAAATCGCCGACGTGCTCTTCACCAGGCTCAGGCGGCTGACCTCCGAAGGTCACGTCGCGCCAATCGTGCAGCGTCTCAACATCGAGGCCGTGGTTCGTCAAAACCCTATTCAAGTATCCACGGCCGGTTCCCCACAAAGGGTCGTAAGCGTAACGTCCGCCCGCTTTTGCGATCACGTCGAAACGAATCTTGGTTTTCAAATCATCCAGATACCTCGGGCAAGGATCGAAATCCGTAATTTCACCGCCTGATGAGTCTTCGGTCGAAACCTTGTTGGCAACTCCGTCCTCGATCTGCCTCGTTACCTCGGGCAGAGCAGGTGCACCGTCAGCGGTGGAGAACTTTATCCCCTGATACTCCGGCGGATTGTGCGACGCCGTAAAATTCATGCCACCCGCAGCTCCGTTCGAGCGTATCGCGTGTGAAATGGTCGGCGTGGGTGTCGGCCCTGAGCATCGCAGCACCCGAAAACCTTTCCTCGCCGCAATCTCGGCGGCGACATTCGTAAATGTCTCGCCCATGAACCGCGAATCGTGCCCGACGATGAATGTCCGCCCGGATCCCGCATCCTTTGTTTTCAAATAACTACATATCGCTTTCGTTACCAGACGAACGTTATCAAAGGTAAAGTCATCGGCAATGATCGCTCGCCAGCCAGATGTCCCGAAGCGTATGGACATAATTTCGAATCAAGTGCTCGGACGATATGTTTTCGGGACTGCCGCTTCTTAGCTGTTAGCCGCCATGAGCCGCAAAAACTTAACAAATCAATTTTTTGGTAAAACTCCCTTGAAGTGTCTGAAAATTTACCATACGGCCCAAAAGGTGTAAAGATCCGCACCGCGGCATCTAAACACTTGTTTTATAGCTACTTAACATTGCCGGTTTCATGTATTTGTTCATTATAGCGCTTAATATGTACGTTTTATGAACAAATTTTTAATCAGTTGTGTTTACCACTGTAAATAAGACATGTAGAACGTATTACTGTCAAGGCGCAGACAGAAAAAAAGTTCGTCGACGGATCCCAGCTTAAGCGCTTTAAGCCTTAGATGAAAAACGGGCTTATCCCCTTATAGCAGGTACGAATTTAAGCAAATCTTTCTCCTCAAAAGGCTTTAGCCAGTAGAAATGTATGTATGCTACGCTTGTACCGTAAATTAACCTTGGGGCATCGGCCTCGTTATATTCTAGCTAATGATCCGCCGCCACCTATGCGTGTACCGGAAGAGTCAATGAAGTGCGTTCTTTTTGTCGGACTAAGGTTGCCAGATGGCGATATCAGTCCACAAGGAACTGCTTTTCTTGTCGGACATGCCATCGAAGGCTCTGAACGATATGCTACTTATATCGTCACCGCAAAGCACGTAATCCAGGGCATGGGCACAAGGACGGTTTCGATGGCAAGATTCTTCTGCGCGTGAATCGTCACGATGGCGCCGCCCAAACAATTGAAACCGACATTTCTGATTGGGCATACCATCCCGACGATTTGCAGGTTGACGTTGCGGTTTTACCCCTTGTTGATCTTCCGCCAGAAGTCGATGGAACCCTTTTGCATCCGAATTTCTTTTTTGACCCGAGTAGAAATTCAGATTTTAAGTCACTGGAGTTGTCGTTAGGCGAGGATGTGTTTTTTACAGGTCTATTTTCCAACCATCGAGGTACATCCCGCAATATTCCGATTGCGCGATTTGGCCATTTGGCGGCAATGCGATAGGAAAAAGTCCTTACGAGAATGGGTTATATTGACGCTTATCTGATTGATGCCCAGTCAGTGGCCGGGCTGAGCGGCGCCCCTGTATTTGTTAACTTCGGTATTGTTAGGATTCAAAACGGACAGTTAATGCAATCGTCCCAAACAGAGGGAAAAGTTTTTTTATTGGGACTAATGCACGGGCATTTTAAGGCAGACATTAATATTCCGGGGCTGGGGGGGCGAGATGCGAAAAAACTTGAATTGGTTAATTTTGGCATCTCAATAGTTGTACCATGTGAAAAAATATTGGAAGTTATAGAACAACCCGCTATTATGCAAAAGATAAAAAAGATAAGTGACGATATGCCCGACGACGACTTGCCGTCTATGGATACATTGAATGCCGATGAAGAGGTTTTTACAGCGCCAACGTTTATGGATGCTTTGCGAAAGGCTAGTCAGAAAGTTTCTGAACCTGACCAAGAAACGAAATAAACATAGGCGTTTGATCGCGACGGCGATTGTAACGAAACGCAAACGTCGTTGACGTAGTTCTGGAGATATTTACGTGTCGGTCTGCCTTTATAAACGCCGCGAATGCCGCTCTTTAGAAGTGACCAAAACCCCTCGACTGAGTTGGTGTGAGCGTCACCGATAACCCAAGTTTTTGCCGAGTGATTGACGGTTTCGTGTCTGTATTTGTTCTTTGAAACGCTAACTGGATTGTAGCCGCCGTGTTCGTCGGTGTAGACCGTTGAATAAGGCTGAATCTTGTCTTCGATAAACGGCATTAAGGTTGTCGCCTTACGGTCTGGAGCAATTTCAGCTATCACCGATCCTTTACGCTCGACAGCTCCGACAATCGTAGTTTTGTTTTTGTTCTTTCTAGCCATTTTGGTCTGACCGCCGATGTATGTTTCATCAATTTCAACTCTTTCCGCATAGCCGCCGATTTTGCTATCGGTCTCATTGAGCATTGAGCGGATTTAATGAAACATTCTCCACGCGGTTTTGTAGGTAACGCCTAACTCGCGTTCGAGCTGTTTAGCGGAGATTCCGCAACGTGTCGAAGCCATAAGATAGACTGCGTAAAACCAGTCAGTTAAAGGCGTTGACGACTTGTGATAGATCGTTCCGGCGGTCGGATGTACGTGATGTCCGCAACGGTCGCAGGAATAGCTTTTACGCTTTGCGACCTTATGATGTTTGGTGATCTTTTGACAGACTTTGCAGGTTATGCCTTGTGGGAAAAGGTACTGCTTAAGCCACACTAAACAGGCATCGTCATCGGGAAATTGTTTGCGAAAATCCTTGATTGTGTAGCGTTCCATTTTCGCTGCATCTACTGTCTGTATTGCGGTTATCTTCATAATGATAAAAAGATACTATACCTACCGTCAAGGGATAAGCACGATGATAAACCGGCGATGGGTAAAGGATCCAGCGTTAATAATCCTCAGAACCCCTCAGTTGGCGTGTGTCAATCTGTCCTGAGATACAGGCCGATTGGAGGCATGTGTCGAAATGGCGCAGTATTGGTTTTGCCGTCCAGCGTTTTTATTCGACCCCATCCTGTTGAATGTAAAGGAGTTGTGGCATGTAAGGGGTTTGCCATCGTCATGGCACGGCTATTGCGCATGGAATAGGGTTAATTTGGCCTTTCCATGTTTCTCATGGCTCCCGCATGGAAAGGTCTGCGCATAAAGTTAATTGGAGAACCCTATGAGACCTGTTAAGCATTTTGAGAAAGGATTGACATATGTCGCTAGCGGCCTATTTAACGCCGTAAAATCGGTCAATCAATTCAAACCGAACGCATCGTTCATTCCTAAATGGTCGGACAAGCCGATCCTGAAATCGTGGCAAAAGACCAAGCCCACGCTCGGTTTTCCGCGAACGACGGATTCGCTCTGTCCGCAGTGTGTCATTGAGGCGCGCGAGCAGATCTTGAGCGGCGAGCGCGACGTTTCGACTTTGGTAAATGACAACGTCGGCGAGATCAAGGCCCAGATCATCGAACGCGACGGTGAAGTGTGGATGATCAAGGAATGCCCGCAGCACGGCAAGATCGAGGACATGATGGCGATCGACGCCAAATTTCTCCAGCACATCGAAACTCTTTTCCCGGGACGCGATATTGAATCGCACAACGATGAAAAGCTGCATAATCACGGCACGTCGACGATCAAGTACGGGCGCGGAGCGGTCCTTACGGTCGATCTGACCAACCGCTGCAACATGATGTGCGACCCATGCTTCATGGACGCCAACCAGGTCGGCTTTGTCCACGAGCTGTCGATGGAAGACGTTGCCGAGATCCTCGACAATGCCATTTCGATCAAGCCGCGTCGTCAGATGTCGGTGCAGTATTCGGGCGGTGAGCCGACGCTCAGCCCCTATTTCTTAGATGCTGTGCGATATGCACGTAAAGTCGGTTACAACTCGGTGCAGGCGGCGACCAACGGAATTGAGTTTGCCAAATCAAAAGAATTTTGCCGCGAAGCTGCTGAGGCTGGATTAAGATTCGTTTATCTCCAGTTTGACGGTATCGGCAACGACGCCAACTCGCACCGCCAGATCGGCAACCTGTTTGACGT
>JANYIL010000222.1 GCA_025362075.1 Chloracidobacterium sp. | reverse complement strand
GCACCTTTCGCAAGATAAACTTTGGATGTTGCGATGTTTCCAAAAGTTGTTTTAGACCATGAAATATATATCGGCTGAGTCGAACGGGGACGCAGATGGTTTCGATCATGTCCCGCTGTCCCGCTCTTGTCCCGCTGCTGTCCCACTAGTGGAGCGGGACAAATAAGCGTATGTATTTGCAATAGTTACAGCGATTTTTACGCCCTGTCCCGCTGTTTTTTAAAATAAATAATACATTGTCTTACAGCAGGGACGAAAAAAAGGGGGCGATCGCCCATTCCAATTTTTTTACCAGCCTCAAATTGTCAAAGATCCAAGTTCCTGAGCCTAATATTATAACAGGAAAATGCATAGATGTAAAGGTGTATTACTGACGGGACAGAAAAGAGGCCAGCCCCTTCCTGATATCTATCACAAAGTCATCAATTTAGCCTATGAATTACTTCGACGCCACGACATTAAGCTAGACGGCACCGTCCGCTTTCGCGGCTCCATGGTCGAAGACGGCGTCTTCGACCTGAGCCTCCGCAATCTCCAAAACATAAAAAAAAAGTCCCCAACCCCCCGCCAACGCGGTCCGGTCGTCACGCACTGGTGAAGGATACGAAAAACGACTGAAGCAAAGACTGGAGCCGCTAAAACCTTGCTAGCGTCTCGCGGCCCGATTTTATCAGATATGAGGCGTATTAAAATGGTTTATGATCTAATGGTAAATCGATGGATCAGGAGGTTACCCAATGCAGCTTATTGATGTCAAAGAGGAAGCCCACCAGCTTCTGGAAAAAGTTGCGGGAGAATGCAACGTGGGATGATCTGATGTATAAGATCTATGCTCGACAGGCCATCGAAGCCGGGCTTTCCGCTAGCGAAGCCGGTCGAACCATCGATGTAAAAGATGTTCGAGCAAGTTTGGGCTGTCCAAGTGAAAGTACATTGGACTTTCGCGGCATTGGGACATAAGTAAAACCTCTCTCCATTTGGCAAGTGCAACCCGAAGGGTTACAATCCCGTTGTGATCAAATCTTTCAAGCACAAGGGGCTCGAAGAGTTTTTTTATACGGGCAGCAAGAAACGGATACGGCCGGAGCATGACAGCAGATTGGAAAGGATACTGGATCGACTCAATGCCGCCAATGAGATAAAAGACATGAACTTCCCGGGTTCATACTTACACAAATTGACCGGAGACAAAGAAGAGCAGTTTTCGGTAAGGGTTTCCGGTAATTGGAGGATATTTTTTGAATTCACCGGGGGAGATGCCTACACGGTAGATTACGACGATTATCATTAAGAGGTGAAGTTATGAGAAAAATGAAAAGGCAACCGGTACACCCTGGCAAAATCATTAAGGAGGATTATTTGGCGCCGCTATCCATCACAATAAAGGATATGGCGTCTAACCTGGGTGTATCGAGAAAGACCTTGTCTAAGGTCATTAATGAAAGAGGCTCTGTTACACCGGATATTGCCTTACGTTTGTCACGTGCATTCAACAGCACGCCTGATCTTTGGTTAAATTTGCAGAAGAATTATGATCTATGGCAAGCAGAACATAGCTCAAAATCCTGGCAAATGGTCAAACCGATTTCACCTCAAATGCTTCACTCTCTTGGGTAAACAGAGAGCCATTCACTGGAGGCGACCGCGTAAAGCGTGAGCATGTTAAAGCAGCATCTTTTCGCGGCGGCTCAATTCCGTCGTTAGGATTATGGTCTTCACCGCCCGCCAAACTAGGCACCAACAACCACCTCGACGCGGCGCTGGAGGCTATCTGAGATGAACCACGATGCTACTCAACATTTGAAGTGTAATGCCGAATGATTTGGCTCAATCATAAGCTATGCGTGAAAAATGAAATATACACAATACTTCATCCACACTCGAAAAAGGCCAGATAGGGCGTATATTAAAGATGAATGGATTGAACAGGTCATTAACAATCCTGTTCGTAGTGAAATCCAATCAGACGGAAGGATCAAGAAATGGGCAAAAATCGAAGACGCGGGCAAATATCTCCGTGTCATATTACTTGAAGATGGCGAAACGGTTCATAACGCATTTTTTGACGGAAACTTCAGGGAGGAGGTAACATGAATATAAAGTATTTTTCTGATACGGATACTGCTTTGCTAGAGTTTTCGAGCAATAAAATAGAAGAAACGCAGGAACTTTCTGAAAATATCTACATTGATTTTGATGTTCAGGGGAATGTTGTCAGCATGACTATTGAGCATGCCAAAAAGCTGGCTCACCTGCCCGATATTTCATATCAACAATTTGAGAAACAACAAATTATCGCATAACCAATCACTGCACCGGACCAAAAAACTGATGCTTTTTGGTCGGTGAGTTCAACGTTAGGTATATTAAATCAGGAGGTTGAGGTGCAGCTTATTGATGTCAAAGAGAAAGCACACCAGCTTCGGATGCAGAATGAACTGGAAGATTATGACGATCTCAGAGAACTCCGCAAAGCAAAAGCTGATCCCAAAAATCGACGCGGGCGCCCGTTTGATGTTGTCGCGGCAGAATTATGATTGATAAAAAAGAAAGCCCGACTCTTATTTTGCCTTTACTTTTGCCTTTTGCCTTTTGCCTTGCTACTTGATTATCACCGTGTATGAGGTCACTGACCCGGAGAGGTAAAAACTATGTACGGTTATCAATGCGAATACTGTAAAGGAACGGTGAGACCAAAGAAAATCGCCCGCGAAGCGTTCAAGCATAAAAATGGCTTCGTTATTTTAGAAGATGTGACAATTGGCATCTGTGACGTGTGTGGAAACCGCTATTACGGCGCGGACATTATTCATACCGTTCACGAGATCGCCGCCGGTCAGAAAATGCCCGAGCGAACAGCCTTGGTCCCAGTCGCTCATCTGGCGTGAGATAAGGACTGCCCCCGAGGACGACCAGGATGGAATTCTTAATCTGGATCTGAGAAAGGTCGTGTCGGCAACGTGGCCCCGCCCCGTCACCGTCACCGACAGGCGATTGGCAGCGCATCGCTTCCTGAACCTTCCATTTTCAACTTTGTGTTGTTTACGCCTGGGCCTGAGGGTTTAGGCACGTCGAAGGAGTCGTGGCATAATTGACCGAGCCTTGCAGCGGAGCCGCCGGAAGATGGAGAACAAGTCACTCAATAGAAATCTACACGCCGCTAAGAACTCTAAGAAGGACGAGTTTTATACTCAGCTTTCTGACATTGAGAAAGAGTTAAAGCATTACAAAGACCATTTCAAGGGCAAGGTTGTCCTTTGTAATTGCGACGATCCGCGTGTGAGCAATTTCTTTCATTACTTCTCGCACAATTTCGAAGGGCTTGGGCTCAAGAAACTCATCACGACCTGTTACAAGAACCAGAACCGCGACCTTTTTAGCGAACACACCAGCGAGAACGCGATCTATCTCGAATATTACGGCGACAAAAACAACAACAATGTTCCTGATGTGGACGAGATTGGCACCATTCCCCTAAAAGGCGACGGCGATTTCCGCAGCGACGAATGCATCAAGTTGTTGAAGTCCGCCGACATCGTAGTAACAAATCCTCCGTTTTCGTTGTTTAGGGAGTATGTTGCGCAGTTAATTAAGTACGATAAGAAGTTCATTATTATTGGGCATCAAAACGCGATTACTTATAAAGAAATATTCAAGTTAATAAAAGAAAATAGATTGTGGCTAGGAAATGGTTTCTCCGGGGGAGCTGCGCACTTCATTAACAATTCTTATGAAGATTACGCGACTGCCGGCGATCACAAGGAAGGTATGATTCGTGTTTCGGGAGTCGTTTGGTTCACTAATCTCGACTTCCAGAAGCGACATGAATCTTTAATTCTTTACAAGACATACAGTTTAAAAGAATTCGCAACCTATGATAACTATGACGCTATAAACGTGGATGTGACAAAAGATATTCCAATGGATTATGCGGGAGTGATGGGAGTTCCTGTTACGTTTCTCGATAAATACAATCCTGAACAATTCGAAATTCTTGGGATAACGGATCGCGGCAACGAGTGGGGACTTAAAACAAAGGAATATACTCTAGACGACGTTCCAAATCCCGGCGACCTTAACCGTCGAGCCGCTATTAAGACGGGCGATACATACAAAGCGACATACGCGCGGCTTTTGATTAGGAAGAAAAATAAAGGTGCCTGAAAGGCACAAATGTAATAGCGTCGGGATTCTCCCGACGAATAGATTAGATAAAATATTGCTGTCCCTGAAAGGGACAAATGAAAACGCCCTGCATTCGTCCCCTTCAGGGACGGAATCATCGGAACGACGAATCATCGGGATGCTCCCGATGCTATTAAATGCGTCCCTTTCAGGGACATTGGATTGGGTGCCTGAAAGGCACAAATGTAATAGCGTCGGGAGAATCCCGACGAATAGATTGAACCAGATTTGCTGTCCCTGAAAGGGACAAATGACAACGCCGGACATTCGTCTCTTTCAGGGACGAAGGTTTATGGATGGCGTTACCGTCGGGTGTTACCCGACGCTATTAAATGCGTCCCTTTCAGGGACGGAATGGAGGACAAATTAGAATATGGCACAAACTCTATACAGCAGTTACATGCACATCGTTTTCTCAACAAAGAATAGATTTAATTTTATTCTACCGGAGATAGAAGACGAACTTTACGCCTATATCGGCGGTATTGTGCGCAATTACAAAAGCGTGTTGCTAAAAGCTGGCGGAACACCTAACCACGGTCATTTACTGATGTCATTGAATAAGAATTATCTTGTTCCCGATCTAATAGGCGACGTAAAACGCGAATCTTCGAGCTGGATCAAAACAAAATCCCCAATGCTATCAAAGTTTGGATGGCAGGACGGTTACTCGGCATTTTCGGTAGGTTATACGCAGATTCCAGCCGTAAAAAGATATATTGCCAATCAGAAAGAGCATCACAAACAGAAATTGTTTGAGGATGAAATGCGAACGTTCTATAAGAAATACGGTATGGAATTCGATGAGCGGTATGTTTGGGACTAGATCGCTCATTCGTCCCCTTCAGGGACGGGGCATTTAATTGCATTCTACAGTCGGGATTCTCCCGACGCTATTACATTTGTCCCTTTCAGGGACCATATGAATATGAAGATCGAACTCAAAACGATCACGGTAAAGGAACTTGCCGACGGATATGTTGATAACAGCGAGGCCGGTGTTGTCGGTTACGGCGGGAAGCTCGATATTCGTCCGCCGTATCAGCGGGAGTTTATTTACAAGGACAAACAGCGTGACGCCGTTATCGACACCGTGAGGAAAGACTTTCCGCTGAATGTGATGTATTGGGCGGTGCGTGAGGACGGAAACTACGAGGTGATCGACGGCCAGCAACGGACGATCTCGCTCTGCCAGTATGTGAACGGAGATTTTTCGTTTGAGAATCTGTATATCTGCCGGACGACAAAAAAGAACAGATATTAAATTACGGGTTGATGGTCTATCTCTGTTCGGGAACCGACAGCGAAAAGCTTGAATGGTTCAAGACGATCAATATCGCCGGAGAAAAGCTGACCGATCAGGAACTCCGCAATGCGGTGTATTCGGGGACTTGGGTAACGGACGCGAAAAGATATTTCAGCAAAACAGGCTGTCCCGCTTACGGCATCGGAAGCGATTACTTAACCGGCTCGCCGATTCGTCAAGACTATCTCGAAACCGCTATCGAATGGATAAACAATGGCGATGTTGAAGGCTACATGGGCGTTCACCAAAACGACCCGACCGCAATAGAGCTTTGGAATTACTTTCAATCAGCAATCTCTTGGGTATCCGCTACTTTCACAGTCAAAAGAACCAGGTTCATGAAAACCGTTGATTGGGGAACGCTCTACAATAAATTCAAAAGCGAAAAACTCGATCCGGCCGCGATTGAAACTGAAACCGCAAAACTGATCGGCGACGATGAAGTCGAAAGGAAAAGCGGCATCTATCCGTACATTCTCACCCGCGACGAAAAATACCTCGGCATTCGAACCTTCACAGACTCGATAAAACAAAAGGTTTACGAAAAACAAGACGGCATCTGCCTCATCTGCAAAAAGCCTTTCAATATCGCGGAAATGGAAGGCGATCACATCGTGTCGTGGAAAGATGGCGGTAAGACCGTTGAGGCAAACTGTCAAATGCTTTGTAAGATTGATAATCGAACAAAATCTGGACGTTAAGACTTTGAAATAAATCGTCAATCGAAACGGCTTCTTAAAATCTGGGAAAGTCGGGGCTTTGGTCTTGGGCGCGGGACAGCGACGAAAGCCGTAAACAAGATCTGGGCCCCGAAGTTTTGTCAGAATCCCGACGATTCGGGACGTTAGCGGGCGGTGTGAATTATGCGGCGAACGTGGTCAGTTGTCGGTTGTTAGTGGTCGGTAGCACTCTGGACGTGGTTTTTGTGGAATCTTTGATAAACTGTTTTAGGCAATGAAACAGGGGATTTACATACAACCGACTAAAAAAGAAAAGGCATTTGATGCCGTTAAAATGATGCGTGATATTCGGGACAAGATAAGTGCCGAGACGCGAAATATGAACTTTGACGAGCTGAAAGCATATATCAAAAAGCAGTTGGCTGACAGCAATACAAAGTTGGTCGGGCAACGCTGAAATGCTGATCAAAGATCACTGCAATCGAGGAATCGTCAATCGTGAATAGCCAAGTAGTCAGTAGTGAAGACCCAGAAAAAGGATTGAAATGTATTTCTGCGAGTGATAGCCTTAGGGGATGACAATTACAGAAAAAGTGCTTCAAGCGGTTCAGAATCTACCTGATGACGCTCCGATCGAGGATGCGATGGAAAGGCTACTTTTCATGGCGAAAATCGAAAAGGGGCTGCAACAGGCTGACGCCGGTCAAACTATCTCGCACGACGAAGTGAAAGAACGGGCGACCAAATGGCTGAGGTGAGGTGGACGCCGGACGACCGTTGAGATCGCGCAGTTCTTAAGTCAAAAGAGAAAAGTAAAAAGGCAAAACTCAAGAGGTGTTCTGTGGCATAATCGAGGTGCGATGCTAATAGAGAGAACGAAGAATGAAGTGATAATCCGACTGCCGTCCTATGTTGATACGGATGGACTGCAACGGCTTGTGGACTATTTGAGCTACAAAGAGGTGACGGCAAAATCAAAAGCTAAGCAATCCGACGTGGACAAACTTGCGAAGGACGTCAAGAAAGGGTGGTGGAAGAAAAACCGCAGCCGCTTTATTAAGTGAAAATAGTCGTTGACACAAATATTATTTTCAGCGGACTTCTAAACACCGACGGAACGATTGGCGACATGCTTTTTAACTCTGACGGTGTTTTTGAATTTTACAGCTGCGATTACATGCGGTATGAAATTGAAAAACATTGGAACAAATTGAAACGCGTCTCAAAACTTTCCGACGAAGAACTCGAAGAATCTCGGTTCAAGATATTTGCAAAAATAAATTTCATCAACGAAGCTCTTATCCCCGAAAAGACGTGGCTTGCTGCTGAAAGAATTGCGGTTGACATAGACATTGACGATTCTGATTTCATTGCCTTAACAAGGCATCTGAAAGGTTTTTTGTGGACAGGCGATAAAGAACTCTACGACGGTCTTAAACAAAAAAAATTCAAACGGATATATAACACGAGAGAGTTAATCGATTTGAGGATAGCGAGAAGTTAGCACTAAAGTTTCAACTCCTTTTTCAAATCTTTAATATTCGCGGGTTTCGCTCTCGGTTTCGGCATTAGGATCCCATCGGAAATGCGAAATTTGTGTCCCCTACGGATTCGCAACCCTTGCAACATTTCAGCGAGTTTTGCGTGATATAATTCGGTGATCGAGAGGCGGTTGATAGGACGGGGTTCTTACAAACGATCCCTTGACGCTCAAAGCATTTTGCGTCTGACGACATTATGACTGAATTTATTTGCCGGCTGGGGACGCCGACGGGCGAGATCGTTACGCGGATAGTCGAGGCTAACGCGGCCAGCGAGGCGCGCTCGCGGCTGGAGAAAGAGGGGTTTCGGGTCTTTGCCGTTTCATCCGAAAAAGAGGGCTTGTCGGCGGTCTTAACAGGCGGGAATAAGAAAGGAAAGGTCAAGCAGGCTGACTTTTTGTTGTTTAACCAGCAGCTTTCGGCGTTGCTGCGTGCGGGTATTCCCGTGCTGCAGTCGATCGATCTGCTAAAGACACGCTCTGCGTCGGGGAATCTGCGGATCGTTTTGGCGGACGTTGAAGACAAGATCAAAAGCGGCATTCCGCTCTCCGAAGCATTTGAGGCACAGGGGATGTTTCCGCGAATTTACACGGCGTCGATCCTCGCCGGTGAGCAGAGCGGTGCCCTTGACGATGTGCTGTCGCGCTTTGTCGATTATCTGAAGCGAAGCGTCGGCATTTCGCGAAAATTACGCGGGGCGCTAGCCTATCCGGCATTTTTGCTCGTGGCGGCAACGATGATGGTTGCGTTTCTTGCCCTCTATATCGTGCCGCGTATGTCGTCGCTTTTCCAAAGCCTGAGCGCGAACCGCGGGTTGCCGACGGTCACGATTGTGGTGCTGGCGGTAGCAAATGGCATCTCGGGTAACATCCTTTGGCTGCTGCCGCTGGCCATTATTATCGGGCTGGCATTGTATGTTTGGTTGAACACCTACAAGGGCAAGCTAATTTTACATAAGCTGTTATTGCGGATTCCTGTCGCCGGTCAATTAATTCGTAACATGGCGACGGCGCAGCTCTCGCGTTCGCTGTCGACGCTGCTTTCGGGCGGTTTAACTGTGCCGGATTCGTGGGAGATCTCGTCGCAGGCAATCAATAATCTCGAATTGCGACGACGCAGCCAGACCGTGCTGCCGATGATCCGCGAGGGGCGAGGCTTTACCGAGGCGCTGGAAAAGGCGGGGTGGATGCCGGCACTGGCACTGGACATGGTCGGGATTGGCGAGCGTTCGGGCAGCCTGCGCGAAATGCTCGACGAGGTTGCCGGGTTTTATGATTCCGAGGCCGAGGTGCGACTCGAACAATTGACCACGCTGCTCGAGCCGATGATCCTTTTGTTTATGGCGGGGATCGTCGTCACGATCCTGCTGGCAATTTATCTGCCTATCATCCAAATGATCTCGGCTGGCCCTGTCGGAGGGCGCAAATAATACAAATGAGTGAACAAATGCAAACCGAAACATCTTCAGTAGCTGTAGTATCGATGCCGACCGTCGACGTGACGGATTTCCTCGACAAGCAGCCGCCGGAGGTAACCGAGGCGAAGGCCCTCGCCACGCGATACCGATTGCCATTTATTGATCTGCTCCCGCCTGAGCAGGAGTCACCGATCGATTATGACGAATTGGCAAAACTTCCCGTCGATCTGATGCTGCGAAATCAGTTTGTGCCGCTCCGTCGCGAAGGGAATAATCTCCACGCAGCGATGGCCGATCCGTCTAATTTGGAGCGGCTCGATGAGCTTGAAAACGTGCTAAATGTGCGAATCGTGCCGTATGTGGCTACGGCGGGGGCGATCGATGTCGTGCTGCGCAAGGGCGATTCGACGCAGCGTGTGCTGCAAGAAGCCGCTTCGACATTTAAGATCTCGTTGGTCAAGGAAACGGATCAAGGCGAAGAGGTGCTCGACCTCGACCGGCTTGCTTCCGATTCGGACATCGCTCCGATCATCAAACTGGTCGACACGATCCTCTACAACGCGATGGAATCGCGTTCGTCGGATATTCATATCGAGACCCGGGAACGCGATGTGCAGGTCAAATTTCGCATTGACGGAGCGCTTTACGCCAAGGTCGACCCGATCGACATTTCATTCCACCAGATGCTGATCTCGCGTATCAAGGTCATGTCGGAACTCGACATCGCCGAACGCCGCGTACCGCAGGACGGACGTTTTCGCGTACGTTATAAAGGCCGTACAGTCGATTTTCGTGTGTCGATCATGCCGACTGTTTTTGGCGAAGACGCGGTTATCCGTATCCTCGACAAAGAGCAGATCAACGAAAGTTTCAAAAATCTTGACCTCGACGTAGTCGGTTTTGACCCCGAGGATGTCTCACGCTTTAGGCTTTATATCAAGGAACCGTACGGCATGGTACTCGTGACCGGTCCCACGGGTTCGGGTAAAACTACTACGCTCTACGCGGCTCTCAACGAGATTCGTAATGAGGAAGACAAGATCATCACGATCGAAGACCCGGTCGAATATCAGCTTCACGGCATCGTTCAAATTCCTGTAAACGAGAAGAAAGGACTAACGTTTGCCCGCGGCCTGCGTTCGATCCTGCGTCACGACCCCGACAAGATCATGGTCGGCGAAATCCGTGACGAAGAAACCGCACAGATCGCTATCCAATCCGCCCTGACCGGCCACCTTGTTTTCACGACGGTTCACGCTAACAATGTGATTGACGTTATCGGGCGTTTTATCAACATGGGTGTCGAGCCCTACAACTTCGTGTCGGCCCTCAACTGCGTGCTCGCTCAGCGTCTCGTGCGAATGCTATGTCCAACCTGCAAGCGTCAATATGTGCCGACGGATGAAGAAGTGACAGAGTCGGGAATGACCCGCGACCTAATACCGGCAGACCAAATATTTTATCGCAGCGTCGGTTGCGATGCTTGTAACCACACCGGGTATCGTGGCCGAACCGCGATACACGAGTTGCTTGACATGTCCGACCCGATCCGGGAAATGATTATCGAACGCCGCCCGGGTTCGGAGATCCGGCGTCAGGCGGAGAAAGAGGGACTATCATCTTTACGTGAATCGGCGGTCAAAAAGGTGTTTTTGGGTGTGACGACATTGCACGAGATCAATCGTGTGACGTTTGTCGAGGAGATCGGGAAGGTTTAGGTCGCGTGCCGGCTTAGTGGGTGATCCGCTGTTTCTTTATATTGGCAACGACGCACGGTTTTGGATCTGGTTTTTCATTTTTACCTGTCTGTTCCCTTTGGTTGTATGTTTAGTGGCACGTCGTCTTGCAATTTTCTTGGCACTAGTTCCCAGCGTGACTCTTTTTTTTGCTAATTTGATCAGGTATCCTTCTCACCGCTCTTTTTAAATTATAGACCTATTATCTTTTATCTTTTTATTGTCCTTGCCATTGCAAATTGGATGTTTTCTGGACATATAAAAGGAAATTTCAACATGTTTCTAGTAATGGAAAGATTTATCAAATTATTCAAAGGTAAGCTTGTAAATACTTTTGCATCGACATTTCCACCGCTACAGACGAGGCATCTCTTTTAATCCTATACTCACACATTGAAAGTTATTCCGAATAACCTAAGCATTTCGCGCTTTCCGAGCATAGTAAGGCTCAATGTCCGGCTGTCGAGATCCGGTTCGAACCATTGCCGTTTTAACGCAGTTTTCAGAATCTCCGAGCCCAGTGCTCCACCGATGTGAGGCTGTCTCTCGCTCCAGTCAAGACATGCGTATGCAAACCGCCGCCGCCGCTCGCGAGTTGCTTTCAGGTCGATTCCGAGAGACTCGAAGGCCATTTCTCCATCGTGACTAAGGCTGTAAGAATTATCCTTGCCTGCTCCTCCTATGAACCAGCCCAGATCTTTGAAACGATTGTGAAGCAGTACGCCCGCCGTCCCCGCCATGTGGTCGTAGCAAGTCCGCGCAAAACGCAGCTCGCTCGGCGTATTTGGCGTAAATTTCCCCCGGGGTTGTCCGGCAAGAATGCTTAATGCTTCGAGTGCACGTGCCACATTTGTCCCCGCCAGACTGTAGTAACGATGCTTGCCCTGAGCGACCAGTTTAATTAGACCTTCAATTCTTAACCGGTTCAGATGGACACTTGCGGTGGACGGGCTAACTTCGGCTACTATCGCCAGTTCGGTGCTTGTTCGCGCGTGACCATCGAGCAGGCAATATAAGATGCGGGTTCGTGCGGGTTCGCCGATGGCCGAGGCAATCCTGGAAACCATTACATCAGGATGGTGTGTTACATTCACACTTTGATAATAAACGAAGTATGCATGTCTTGCAATTGGTATCCTCTCAAACATGAAGCCAACCGAGCTCTCGTCCGAGCGGATAGGCCGCCGCAAAGCGATTGAAATGATCATGGCGACGGGCGCGGCTCTAACACTGGGCTTTGGAAATTCACCGGCCAGACAGTTTAATAGGAGTATACCAATGACGATAACTTGTTTCATCCGCTATCAGATCGATCCGTTCCAGAGAGATGCTTTCAAGAAATACGCCGAGAATTGGGGCCGTATCATTCCTCGATGCGGCGGCCACCTTGTCGG